>JBAVTI010000452.1:0-17415 GCA_049696055.1 Paracoccaceae bacterium
AATCCGCCAAGGAACGCCGCCACAACCAGTTGCGCGGCTATCAGGTGAACGAGGCGCTGATGGGCCGCGCCAAGCCCGACGCGCTGTTCATGCATTGCCTGCCCGCGCATCGCAACGACGAGGCCACATCGGCGGTGATGGACGGCCCGCATTCGGTGATCTTTGACGAGGCCGAAAACCGTCTGCACGCGCAAAAGGCGGTGATGCGCTGGTGTTTGGGGGTGTAGGGTCGTTATGTCTGAAGGGCCAGATCTCCAATTAATTCGCTACGAAGATATTGGCATTGCAGATGGTTTCACGCATTGCAGGCTTCTCATTGATCCAAATGGCAGGTTCACCGTCGCCCATCTTACGGATCGAGCAAAGCCCCACCATGGCGGGTTTTGGGTGAAGGGGTTTGCGGAAAAATCTACCGCTCCTTGTGTGGCGCAGTGCCGGGGGATGACGATTGCCAATCTGGTGCGATAGATGCTGATGGCGGCACGCTTTATGTCAATGTCTTTGCCTTGCAGCATGGCCCCAAAGATGTGAACGGCAAAAACGTGACAGGGTGGGATTGGTCGCAATGGGACAGCTATGATTTGGCTTCGGGCACGCGACTGTCATCCCTAACGACGATTGATATCAAGCACGTTGAAGGGGGGCTTTGGGTCTCTGAGCTTTGCGGGGCAGCGCAGGAACCGGGGCATGTTTCTGCCACGATAGCCATTGAACACCCCGAAGTTCTCGGTAGAAGTGATGTAACCTACCATATTTACATTCTTGATGCGGCCACTGGGGGCGGCATGATCCTTACGGATCTACGCGCCGTCTTTCTGTGATACCGCGCGTTTGTGGCCGCAGATTTGAGGGCAATGCGCTGGTGCCTGGGGGGATGACCCGGCTTGGTGTCTGGGCCAAACGGTTCTGACGCGGTGGTCTTTGGGCGGTTAAGATCGGTTGATGGTGGGGGCGGTTTGGGTGAATACTGCCTATGCGCGGACCGTGGTGACGCGGTGTGGCGGTTTGAACAATCTGGCGTTGGCGGCGATGTGTCGCGGCCAAAGCTTTGAGAGGTATTTGGTGCTGAAAACCATAAGGATCAAATTTTGAAGGCTGATCTGATCATCCATAACGCTGCAATCCCGGCGATCTTTGCGGCCGGAGACGCCATTGCCATTGGGGCGGGGCGCATTTTGGCGGTGGGATCGGGGGAAGATTTGCGGATCTGGATCGGCCCGCACACCCGATCAATGGACGTGCAAGGGGCCACGTTGATGCCGGGTTTTGTGGACAGCCATGTGCATCTGTTCGGGGGCGGCCTGGCTTTGCGGCAGGTGAATGTTGCGTCGGTGCGGGACGAGGCCGCCTTGACCGAGACGATCCGAAGCTTTGCCGCCGAAAATCCTGGCACTGATCTGGTGCAGGCCTACGCCGCCAACTATACGATCCTGGGCGACAATCGCCCCACCCGCCACGATCTGGACCGCATCTTGCCCGACCGCCCCTTTGCGATCACGGCCACGGATTTTCACTGCGTTTGGGCGAACACCTGTGCGCTGGAACTGGCGGGCATTCTGCAAGGTGGCGATGCGGGCCCCGGCGCCGAAGTGGTGTTGGGCGCGGATGGCCTTGCCTCTGGCGAGTTGCGCGAATTCGCGGCGATGCGGCTGGTCTTGCAAATGGGCCGCGCGGGTGGCCGCGATCAGCTTGGCCTGACGGGCGATGAACCCGGCACTGTCACCGCCGAGCAGCGCGACTTTGACAAGGCAACGCTGTGCCTTGCAATGGCGCATTGTGCCTCATTGGGCATCACCACCGCCGTCAATATGGACGGCAATCGGTATCAGGTGGCATTGTTGCGTGAACTTGATGCCGAAGGCCGCCTGCCGATCCGTGTCAGCCTGCCCATCGTGCTTACTGCGGTGCATGGGCCAAAAGACGTGGCAAAGGCGCTGATGGATGGCTCGGAGATGCTGCGATTCAACCGCATCAAGATGTTCATGGACGGCGTGTTTGACACCTGGACTGCTTTTGTCACCGACGCATACCCCGACCGTCCCGGTTTCGCCGCGCATCCGCTGTTTGCGCCCGAAGCGTTCAACGCCATCTGCATCGAGGCCGATCGTCTGGGGCTGCAAATCGCCGTTCATGCCGTGGGCGACGGTGCGGTGCGCTGCGTGCTGGACGGCTATCAGGCAGCACTGAACGCCAATGGTCGCCGCGACAGCCGCCACCGGATCGAGCATATCGACACCCTGCACCCCGAAGATCTGCCGCGTCTGGCGGCGCTTGGGGTCATCGCCTCGATGCAGCCGGTGCATCCGCCGGGAAGTGCGGGTCTGCCGTTGGAACCGACGATCAGTCTGATGGGCAGGGCGCGTTGGCCGTTGGCCTTTGCGTGGCGGGCGATCCGCGAAAGGGGCGTGCCGATTGCCTTTGGCACCGACTGGCCGGTGTCGCCGCTGGACCCGCTTTACGCCATTCATTGCGCCTTGACCCGACAGCCGTGGTCGGGGGCAATACCCGATCAGCGTCTGACCTTGGAGGAATGTCTGCTTGCCTATACCTCCGCAGGTGCTGCTGCAGATTTCGCGGAGGGGCAACGGGGCAGTCTGGCGGTTGGTATGGCGGCTGACCTTGTGGTGATCGACGGCTGTTTGGACGATCTGGCCACCCAAGCGCCAAAGGCCAGTGTGCGCGCAACCATCTGCAACGGCCGCGTGGTTTATAGCGCCTGAAAGACCAGCGGGCCGTCCTTGATTGCGCCCCCTGCGTTGGCGCGGTTTTGGGCGCTGATCAGCTGGCAAAGCGCGTGGGTTCGGGCACGGATTGACGGGCCACGGTGCGGGACTTACAGATTTTCCCGGATCAGGATTTCGATCCTGATTTTCTCTTGCGAGGCCAGAACGTCACGGCGGTCGCAGCGGGCGCGCAAGATGCGGATGGCGCTGCGCACCAAATGGCCCGGGTCTTGGGTAATCAGCGCGTCGATCTCTTTTGCCAACAAAGCGGCTTCGGTAAACGGGGTTCGTTCGTGGGCGATGATCACCGGGTGTCCGCCCGGCGCAATTCGGGTCACAGCTTCGATCGGCGCGCGGGCCTCGGAGCTTAGGACATAAATGCCAACGATCGGGTCATGGTTGGTGAGTGTTCCCCGGATGATCCGTTCGGTGCGGTCCGGGTCGCCATAGGTTTCCAGCGACGGCAGCACCGTCAGATGCGGGAAATCGGCATTGATGACCTCGTCAAAGCCAAGGCGCCGCTCCAGGCTGTCGCGCGCAAGCATTGTTTCGGCGATCACCACGATTTTGCCCGCCTGCCGGTCGGAAAACCGCCCCATCAGACGGCCTGCGGTGGCCCCCGCAGCATGGTTGTCGATGCCGACAAAATCTTCGTGATCGCTGGTGAGCTGACCCGAGATAAAGGCAACAGTCTCGATTCCGCGCATCACCAGACGGGCTTTGGCATCGCGCACCTGCGGAGATTCGGGTGCCATGATCGCCACGCCGTCCACTTGGCTGGGGTCGAGCGCGCCCAGAAAATTGGCAATCAGATGCGGGTCGCTTTTATGGATATGTGCCACTTCGGCGCGGATCATTTCGGACGCGAAGGCCAGATTTGCCTCGGCGATCCGCGAAACCAACTCGGCCAGAAATTGATCCTCGGTGTGCGGCAACAGGAAAAGAAACCGATAGTCCTTGCTTCGCGCCAAATTCGCGGCTGAAATATTGCGAATAAACCCAATTTTCTCAATCGCTTGGGTGACGGCGTCAACGGTGTCTTTGCGAACCCCCGGACGGTCGTTCAGCACCCGGTCAACCGTGGCAAGGCTAACGCCGGCTGCTTTTGCCAAATCCTTTGTCGTCGGTCGCATCGGGTTTCTCGCTTGGGGCTGGTGCTTGGTCTTTGCCTCTTGTTACTTAATTTCGGGGGCATGGCAATCGTTGTGAGGTACGTACCTCAGAAAATCCTTGCGTTGAGGTACGTACCTCAAATAGGGTGATCTACAGCAACGAGTCGCGGCGAGGAGGCCGGGGCCTGCAACCGGGAGGAAATCAGATGAAACAGGGACTGCTCTTTACAACGGCCTCATTAGCCATTTTGGCGGGCGTCAGCGCGGCGCAGGCCGAGGATTTGACGCTGTGCTGGGCTGCGTGGGATCCGGCGAATGCGCTGGTGGAACTTAGCAAGGATTACGAGGCCAAATCCGGCAATGTGATGCATTTCGAATTTGTGCCGTGGCCGAACTTTGCCGACCGGATGCTGAACGAGCTGAACTCGGGCGGCAAGCTGTGCGATCTGATGATCGGTGACAGCCAGTGGATCGGTGGTGCTGCCGAAAACGGTCAGTATATCAAACTTAACGATTTCTTTGACACCAATGGCATCAAGATGGCCGATTTCGTGCCCGCCACCGTCACGGGCTATTCTGAATGGCCCAAGGGCACGCCGAACTATTTTGCCATGCCCGCGATGGGCGATGTGGTGGGCTGGACCTACCGCAAGGATTGGTTTTCGCGGCCCGAATTGCAGGCCGAATTCAAAACCAAATACGGCTGGGATCTGGCTGCCCCTGCGACCTTCGAGCAGCTAAAGCAGGTTGCTGAATTCTTCCAGAACCGCGATATCGACGGCAAGACCGTCTATGGTGCCTCGATCTACACCGAGCGGGGGTCGGAAGGCATCACCATGGGCGTAATGGATGTGCTTTACAGCTTTGGGTTTGAATACCAAAGCCCCGATAAACCCTATGATATGCAGGGTTTTGTCAATTCTGATGCTGCGGTTGCCGGGCTTGAATTTTACAAGTCGCTTTATGATTGCTGTGTGCCGCCGGGGTCTTCGAACGGCTACATGGGCGAAGGCGTCGATGCCTACAAGTCTGGTCAGGTGGCCATGCAGATGAACTTTGCCTTTACCTGGCCGGGGTTCAATACCGATGCCAATGTCGGCGGTGACAAGACCGGCTACTTTGCCAACCCGGCAGGTCCGGGCGGCGCGCAGTTTGCGCAGCTGGGCGGGCAGGGCATTTCGGTGGTGTCTTATTCCGAAAAGCAAGCGGCGGCGCTGGATTACATCAAGTGGTTTGCCCAACCTGAGGTGCAGGCCAAGTGGTGGCAACTTGGCGGCTATTCGGCACTGCAATCGGTGGTCGATGCCCCCGATTTCGCCACCAGTCAGCCCTATGCGCAGACCTATCTCGACTCGATGGCGATCGTGAAGGATTTCTGGGCCGAACCGATCTATGCAACCTTGCTGCAAGCCTCGCAAAAGCGGTTCCACGACTATGTGGTGGCCGGAACCGGCACTGCGAAAGAGGCGCTGGACGGCCTGGTTGCCGATTGGACGGCGGCGTTTGAGGAAGACGGCAAGCTGTAACCCCTTTGCCAGCGCGGGGTTTTCGGCCCCGCGCAGGCTATCTGCCTGCCGTTGATCAGAAAGACCAACCATGACCGATAAGCTGACAAAAGCGATTGTCGCGGCCACCCCTGAACCGCTTGCGCAGCGGCTGCGCGGATTGTCAGACCGGACAATTGCGTGGATTTTCGTGGCGCCGACCATCTTTCTTCTGCTCGCCGTGAACATCTTTCCGCTGTTGTGGACGATCCGGCTAAGCCTGACCAATTTTCGCACCAACCGTCCGAATGCGGCGGTGGAATGGGTGGGGCTGGCAAATTACCGCAAGATTTTGACCTCGCCCGATGTGTGGAATTCGCTGCAGGCGACGGCGCATTTTCTGATCTGGACCATTGTTTTGCAGGTGCTGATCGGCTTTGCGCTGGCCTATCTGATCAACAAGAAATTCCGCGGCAATGACATGTGGACCACGATCATCGTGCTGCCGATGATGCTGTCGCCCGCCGTTGTGGGCAATTTCTGGACATTTTTGTATCAGCCGCAAATCGGATTGTTCAACTATGTGATCGCGTTTCTGACCGGATCGGATGCGTCGAGTTTCTCGATGATCGGCGAAGTGGCTTTGGCGCCGTGGGCGATTGTCATCGTGGATACCTGGATGTGGACGCCGTTCGTGATGCTGATCTGTCTGGCCGGATTGCGGTCTATTCCGGGCAGCATTTACGAGGCGGCGGAATGTGACCGGGCCTCTAAATGGCGGCAGTTCTGGACGATTACCATTCCGATGGTGTTGCCGTTCCTGATGCTGGCGGTGCTGTTTCGCGGCATCGAAAATTTCAAGATGTTTGATCTGGTGGTGCAGCTTACCGGCGGCGGGCCGGGGTCAACGACCGAACTTACCTCGATCAACCTCAAGCGCGAGGCGTTCGAGAAATGGCGCACCGGCTATGCCTCGGCCTATGCGGTGATCTTGTTTGTGACGGTGTTTGGCTTGGCCTCGATCTATGTAAAAGCCCTCAACAAGGTGAAAGACCGATGAGCAGCTATTCGGTAACCGAGCCGTCAAACCGGCAAAAATGGATCGCGGGCGTGCTGGTGATCGGCTATGCGCTGATCACGATGATGCCGCTGATATGGATCATTGCCACCGGGTTCAAATCGCCCGGCGATGCGATTGCCTACCCGCCCAAGGTGTTGTTTTCCCCCACGCTTGAGGGCTATGTCAATCTATTCACCAGCCGCACACGGGTTGGTGCGGAACAGCTTGCGGCGCTGGGGGAACCTGGCACTTGGTACGCGCGTATCGTGCGGCAATACGACATGGTGATCACCGGCCCGTCGCGCTATGGCGAGCGGTTTCTGAATTCGGTGATCATCGGCTTTGGCTCGACTTTTCTGTCAATCGGGCTTGGCACCATCGCGGCCTATGCGTTTTCGCGGTTCAAGGTGCCGCTGAAGGACGATCTGTTGTTCTTCATCCTGTCGACCCGGATGATGCAACCCATCGCCGTCGCGATCCCGATTTTCCTGATGTATCGCCAGCTGGGGCTGAACGACACCCATCTGGGGATGATCCTGCTTTACACGGCGGTGAACCTGTCGCTGTCGGTCTGGCTGCTAAAGGGCTTTATCGACGAGATCCCGATTGAATACGAAGAGGCGGCGCTGATCGACGGTTACACACGGTTTCAGGCGTTCTACAAAGTGGTGTTGCCGCAGGCGGCCACGGGCATTGCCTCGACCGCGATTTTCTGCCTGATCTTTGCGTGGAACGAATACGCCTTTGCCGTGCTGCTGACCAGCGGAACCGCCCAGACCGCGCCGCCGTTCATTCCCACCATCATCGGCACAGGCGGCAAGGATTGGCCCGCGGTAGCCGCCGGGGCGACGCTGTTTTTGCTGCCGATCATGGTTTTCACCATTTTGCTGCGAAAGCACCTGCTGCGCGGCATCACCTTTGGAGCAGTGCGCAAATGAGCAATTTTCTGCACGGATTGCTGGGTCTGCGGCGCGGACCCTGGGAAATGGTCGCCACCGTCCTGATAGCGTTGGGGGTGTTCATGTTGATGCAACCCTTTGCGCTGTGGCTGTTTTCCTATTCTTTTCTGGTGACGCTGATTGGAACCGTCATGTTCATCATCGTCAGCCATTTCCGGGAGTAACCGATGGCCCAAATCGTCATCAAGAATATACGCAAGGAATTTGGTGCGTTCACGGCGGTGCAATCTTCCAGTTTCACCATCGAGGACGGCGAGTTTTTCATGCTGCTGGGGCCGTCGGGCTGCGGCAAGACCACGACGCTGCGGATGATTGCGGGATTAGAACTGCCCACCTCGGGCGAGATCTATATCGACGGCGAAGAGGTGTCGCAAAAGCCCGCCTCAAAGCGCGATATTGCCTTTGTTTTCCAGATGTTCGCGCTGTATCCGCATATGAATGTGCGCAAGAATATCTCGTATCCGCTGATCAGCCAAGGCATGCCACGGGCGCAGGTCAAGGCCAAGGTCGACGAGGTTGCGGCGATTTTGGGCATTCAGGCGCTGCTGGATCGCCCTGTAGGGGGGCTGTCGGGGGGCGACCGTCAGCGTGTGGCGCTGGGCCGGGCGATTGTGCGGGATCCGGCGTGTTTCCTGATGGATGAACCCTTGGGCGCGCTGGATGCCGAGTTTCGTGAACATATGTCGGAAGAACTGCGCGCCCTGCATGATCGGATGCGCGCGACCACGGTTTATGTGACGCATGATCAGCTGGAGGCGATGCAGATGGGCGACAAGATCGTGGTGATGAACCACGGCGTTGTCGAACAGTTTGGGCGCCCGCAAGACATCTATGACTGGCCCGCCACCACGTTTGTCGCCAATTTCATCGGCTCGCCGCCGATGAATTTTCTGACCTTTGACGGCATGGTGGGCAATGGCACCGACACGGTGGCCCTGTCGGATGTGCCGGTGGATATTCCTGCCATGATTGGTGGCGCGAATGGCGCGCTGGTGCTGGGGGTGCGGCCTGAATTCGTGCATCTTGAGGATGCCGCGGGGTACCGGGGCCGTATCCTTGCGACCGAATATCTGGGCACCACGCAGATCGTGACACTGTCCACCCCGAACGGCCAGATCAAGGCGCGCATTGATAGCGACGTGACTGTCCGCGTCGGCGCTGCGACCGGGCTGCGCTTTGACAAGCGGTCGATCACCATTTTTGAGGGCGCCAGCGGGCGCGCTCTGGTCTCGCAGGCCAATCAAAGGGTTCTGAACCATGGCTGAGGTGCTTTTACACAATGTCTCGAAATCGTTTGGCCCGCAGGTGGCGCTGAGGGATTTGTCGATGGTGGTTCCTGACGGCTCGTTTGTGGTGCTGCTGGGCCCGACCGGGGCGGGCAAAACCACGGTGCTGCGCATGGTGTCGGGGCTGGACACCCCCGATCAGGGCATGGTTTCCATTGGCGGGCGGTCGATGGCGGGGCTGACACCGGCGCAGCGCAATGTGACGATGGTGTTTCAGCAATACTCGCTTTATCCGCACCTGACGGTACGCGAAAACATGGCGTTTCCCCTGCGATCACCGCTACTGAGAACCCCGCAGGCCGAGATTGACCGCAAGGTTGGTGAAGTGGCGGAAATCCTGCAAATTTCCCACAAGCTTGATAACAAAGCGACGGCCCTTTCGGGCGGCGAGATGCAGCGGGTATCCATCGGGCGGGCCTTGGTGCGCAACCCGGCAGTCTATCTGATGGACGAGCCGCTAAGCTCGCTTGATGCGAAACTGCGGGCCGATTTGCGGGTGGAATTGAAAAGCATTCAGGCCAATTCCGGGGCGACATTGCTGTATGTGACCCATGACCAGATCGAGGCGATGACCATGGCCACCCATGTGGGCGTGCTGGATCACGGACGTTTGGTGCAGTTTGGCACGCCGCGCCAGATTTACGAAGAACCCGTCAGCATCTATGCCGCCAGCCGCCTTGGCCAACCCCGCATCAACATTCTGCCGGCAACGCTGTTTGGCACTGCACCACCGGGGGCGGCCTCGATCGGTTTGCGCCCCGAACAGATCAGCCAAGGCGATGGTCAGGACAGTCTGGTCAAGCGGGTGGAACATCTGGGCGACCAGACCCGGCTGCACCTGTCGTTCAAAAACCATGACCTTATCACCGTGACCGATGCCCATACGCATCTGAAATCCGGCGATATTGTCAAAATCAAACCCCAGCGGCCGTTCTATTTCGACGCCGCTGGCGCCCGTATTGTCTGAAGCCCGTATCGTCTGAAAGAGGACACCATGACGCAATTCATGAACAAAAGAGAAAACATCGTCACCGAGGCGATTGATGGCGTGATCATGACATCGGGCGGGCGGTTGGCGCGGCTGGATGGCTTTCCGCATATCCGCGTGGTGGTGCGTGCCGATTGGGATAAATCGCGGGTGGCGATTGTGTCGGGGGGCGGTTCGGGGCACGAGCCTGCGCATGTGGGCTTTGTCGGCAAAGGCATGCTGACGGCGGCGGTGTGCGGCGATGTTTTTGCCTCGCCCGCGGTTGATGCGGTGCTTGCCGGGATACTGGCGGTAACAGGCCCGGCGGGTTGCCTGCTGGTGGTCAAGAACTACACCGGGGATCGGCTGAATTTCGGGCTGGCGGCCGAACGCGCGCGGGCTTTCGGGCTAAAGGTCAACATGGTTATCGTGGACGATGATATCGCATTGCCGGATCTGCCGCAGGCGCGCGGGGTGGCGGGCACGCTGTTGGTGCACAAGGTTGCGGGCTATCTGGCCGAACGCGGTGAAGATCTGGCTGCGGTAACCCGCGCTGCGGAACGGGTGATCCGTGGCACCAAATCCATCGGCATGTCGCTGGATACCTGCACCGTGCCGGGGTCGGCCAAGGAAAGCCGGATCGCACCGGGGATGGCAGAGCTTGGCCTTGGCATTCATGGCGAACCGGGGGTTGAACAGATCGGCTTTACCAATGCCGAGATGGCAATGGCGGCGATGGTGGACAAGCTTTTCCCCGCGATGGAAAACAAACCGCACGTAGCACTGTTGAACAATCTGGGCGGCGCATCGGTTCTGGAGATGTCGGTTCTGGCCTATGAATTGGCGCGCTCCAAGCTGGGGCCAAACCTGAAATTCATGGTCGGGCCTGCGGCGATGATGACCTCGCTTGATATGCGCGGGGTCTCGATCTCGGTCTATCCGCTGACGCCAGAGGATGAAAAGGCGCTGCGGGCCGATACGCCGCTGGCCGCTTGGCCGGGGTGCAACGCGATTGCGCCACCGATGACGCTTGCGCTGCCCGATGGGTTGACCCCGATCCGGCCGCTGCCATCCAGCCACGCTGCTACGCGGGCGTTCCTGACCAAGTGCTGCACCATTATCCTGAACATGGAAAACGATCTGAACGCGCTGGATGCAAAATCCGGCGATGGCGATACCGGGTCAACGCTGGCAGGTGCGGCGCGGGCGCTGATCGAGGCGATGGACCATCTGCCCTTGGCCGATCACACCCAGCTTTACCGCGCCATCGGGCTGGAACTTAGCCAGACCATGGGCGGGTCGTCCGGTGTCTTGCTGGCGATCTTTTTTGCGGCGGCGGGGGATGCGGCTTCCAGCGGCATGAAGATGCGCGATGCGCTGCGTGCGGGGCTAGAGCGGATGCAGCAAATTGGCGGGGCCAACTTGGGCGACCGCACCATGATCGACGCGCTGCACCCGGCACTTGAGGTGCTGGACCATGGCCTTGCTGCGGCAACGGTGGCCGCCCGCAAAGGGGCGAACCACACCGCGACCTTGCGCAAGGCAAAAGCCGGCCGCGCGGCCTATGTCAACGCGGAAAACCTTGAAGGCCATGTCGATCCCGGTGCCGAAGCCGTTGCCCGCCTGTTCGAGCATCTGAGCGCCTGAAACAGCACCGCTGACGTGGTCCCAAACTCTTGTGCCAGCCCCGGTTTTGGGGCCGGTGCCTGCAGAGTGCGGCACATAATCCCCCACGCGACCGTGACCGTCACCCCCTCGACGCCCCGCGCGGCAGCGGTTAGCGTGGTCGGGTGATTTGCCGCGTACCGATGGCACATGCAAACCCAAACCAAAGGAAAAGCGATGATCTATGCCGTGACGATTCCGCCGATGGACCGAACGCTTGGCGCGCTAGGCAATATCCTGACATTGGCCGAGGCGCAGTGTGTGGCGCGCAAGATCAACCCGCTGGCACTGACCGGGTTTCGGCTGTTCCCCGACATGTTGCCCTTTACCAAACAGGTGCAGCTTGCCTGCGATTTTGCTGCCCGAGCGGCCGCGCGGTTGTCGGCGTCGGATGTGCCCAGCTTTCCCGATGTTGAAACCACCTTCCCCGAGCTTTTGACCCGGATTGCCACCGCCCGCGCCTATATGGCCTCGGTGGATCAAGCTCGGTTTGCAGGGGCTGCAACCCGCGATATCACCCTCAAGATGCGCGGCGCGGATGTCACGATGTCGGGGCTGGACTATCTGACGCTGTATTCGCTGCCGCAGTTTTATTTCCACGCCACCACGGCCTATAATATCCTGCGTCACAATGGGATCGAGATTGGCAAGGCCGATTTCATGGGGGCCTAGCCGATGGCAACCGCGCTGTTGGTGATTGATATGCAGATGGGGATGGCGGTGCGGACGGCGTCGGGCCGTGGCCGCGCCAACCCCGATGCCGAAACCCATGTGGCCGATCTGTTGGCGCTGTTTCGGGGGCGGGGGCTTCCGGTGGTGCATGTGCATCACGACGACCCCGACCCAAGCTCGACCTTTCGCAAAGGCGAGGCCGAGGCGGCACCGATGCCCTGTGCGATGCCGGTTCCGGGCGAGGCGGTGTTTTGGAAATCAACCTCGTCGGCCTTTGCCGGCACCGGGCTTGACGCGTATTTGCGCCGTCACGGCATTGACCGGATTGTGCTGGTGGGGGCGGTGGCGGCGTTTTGTGTCACCTCGACCACCCGGTCGGCCAGTGATCTGGGGTTTGCGGTCATTCTGCCCGGTGACGCGCTGATCGGGTTTGATCTTCCGGCGCACGATGGCGGCCGGATCGACGCGCAAACCGTACTGCGGGTAACGCTGTCGCTGCTTGGAGCCGATTTTGCACGGCTGGTCACGGCCCGCGAGGTGGCGGCGCTGCTATAAGGGTTAATGCACCTGACGGTGATCCGCCGCCGCCGCCCGCCCGGCTTGGGTTGCCACCGCCACCAACAGCAGCGCAAGCACGCCATAGGTGACGCGAAACCCGATCTGTTCGGCGACAAAGCCGATGCTGGACGGGGCAAGCAGAATGCCGGAATAGCCCAGCATCGTCACCGTCGAGATGCCGGCACCTTGGGCCAATCCGGGGTGGTTGCCCGCCGCCGACAACAAGATCGGCACCATATTGGCGATGCCAAGCCCAGCTACGGCAAAGCAGGCAATTGCCAGCGGGGCAGTGGGGGCAAAGCTTGCCCCCAGCAATCCCGCCGCCGCGATCAGGCCCGACGCGCGCAGGGTGGCCACTGCGCCAAACCGGTTGCGTACCGCATCGCCGCCAAACCGCATCACCGCCATCGAGCCGGAAAAGAACGCGAATGCCAGCCCCGATACCGCAAGATCGCTGTGCATTTCCTGCGCCAGATACAGCGCCGCCCAATCCAGCACCGCCCCTTCGGGCACCATCGCGCACAAGGCCATCAGGCCGATGACATAGATCGCCGATCCGCGCGGCCAATGGCTTTGCCGCTTGCCCGATACCGGGTGCAACAACGGGGCAGGCGGCTCGCCAATCAGATGGGGCGTGGCCAGCAATGCCGCCGCAAGGCCAATGCCCGCCACGATGCCCGCATGTGGCAGCGCGCCGATCTGGGTAATGATCCAGCCGCCCGACGCGCCGCCGACAAAGCCGCCAATACTCCAGAAACCATGGCTTGACGACATGATGGCCTGGCCAAGGCGGCGCTCTACCTCGACCGCATTGGCGTTCATCGCCACATCCATCAGGCCAAACAGCGCCCCCATCAGCATCACGGCTGGCGTCAGCAGCCACAGGTTGGGCGATATCACCACCAAGGGCAGCGTCAGGCAGGCCAGTGGCGCAAACACCCGCAACACCGCGCGCGAGCCATGTTGTGCGATCATTCTACCGGCAAACGCCATCGCCGCCACCGCGCCAAGGCCCAAGGCAAGGATCAACAGCCCCAGCGTCGATTCAGTGATCTGGTGGCGTGGCAGCATCAACGGGATATGCGGTGCCCATGCCCCCCACAGCGCGCCATTGACCAAAAACATGATGGCCACCGCGCGCCGCCCGTTCAGGATCACTGGTGATTTCGTCGCCCCGCCGCTGATCTGCATCGCGCCTTGCCTGTTGCTGTTGCCTGTTCCTGAATAAAAGCGGCGCGGGCCAAGCGAAAGTCCCGGAGAGCGGTTTTGCCAACACGCTTTGTTGCAGAGATTTCAGCGGTGGCGCGCAGCAAACCCCCGCTATTTGGGCGAAACAGGCAACAGCACCCCGGAAACAAAGCATAATTGTTTCCATTCTATCGACAGTCACCCGCAAGCCGCATAGGTTTGCCGCCAAACATCGCCTTTGGCGGGGCAGTATTCGCCCGGCCTTGCAGACTGAAAGGATGCCAGCATGGCAAAAGCCGCCGCCAAGACCAAAGGCCTCGCAGCCCCGATCGCCGCTTCGGATCGCTATGGCCGCGGTCTGCCCAACCTGACCGACATCGCCGACCGCTTTGGCTCGGACAAGGGATCATCCAAGCACCGCTATACCGAACTTTACAACATGCTGTTCCAGCCGTTCCGCGACAAGGCGATCAATTTTCTGGAAATGGGTCTGTTGATTGGCGGCCCGGAACTGGGGGGCGAGGTTGACCGCGAAACTGCCGATCTGCCGTCGGTGCGGATGTGGCTGGAGTATTTCAGCAAGGCCAAGATCATCGGGCTGGATATCTCGGATTTCAGTTGGTTCAAGCACAAGCGGTTCACCTTTGAGCGCTGCAACATGGATAACCGCGATGAACTGGCCGCGTCTGGGGCCAAAATGCCGGCGCTGGATATCATCATTGATGACGCCAGCCACGCCTCGCACCATCAGCAAAACGCCTTTCTGGAACTGTTCCCCAAGCTGAAGACCGGCGGGCTATACATCATCGAAGACCTGCGCTGGCAGCCCGAAGCCTATGAAAAGCCCGGCATCACCAAGACCGCAGCGCTGTTTCAAAGCTATCTGACCAATGGTGCCTTTGATCACAGCGACAAGGCAGTGGCGGCGGCGATGAACGATCTGCGGCTGGATATCTCGGGCTGTTTCGTGTTTCAGGTCCGTTATGAAAAGTCGCGGCGCGATCAGGTGGTGGTTATTCACAAACGCTGACCTGCACGGCGGAAATCATCGGCGGCGGCAGCAATGCCGCCGCTTTTCCATGAGTCGCGGCGAAGCAACCCCGTGCGCCACTATCGCGGTTTTCGCGACAATCATCCGCAGAACGGCGATTTAGGCCAAATTTCGCTAAAATACCCCGCATTGGCCGCGAACTCGCCACGATCCGCCCGCATCACCTGTTCTGAAGACGGAACAGATGCAGGGGGCCAGAATGGCCGTGATCAACACAGGGCTTGGCGGGCCGCGGGGCGTGGGCGAGGGCAGCTTTCGCGGCACCACGCTTAACACGGCCAACGGTGGCTCTGGCAACTATGATGACGGATCGCTGCGGGTGAACATCACCTCGGTTTTCGGGCCGACGGGGATCAACTTTTTTGGCACCAACTACACCTCGATCTATATCAACACCAATGGGTTGATAACCTTTGCCGGGCCACAAGCCAGCTATACCCCCACCAATCTTGCCACCACGACGCAGCCCGCGATTGCGGCGTTCTGGTCGGATGTGAACATCACGTCGGGCACGGCGACCGGTACCAACAATATCTATTGGGATCTGGATCCCGTGACGCATCGGGTGACGATTACCTGGCTGGGGGTGCGGGCCTATCAAAACCCCAATACCCAAGGCACCAACACCTTTCAGATCGTGCTGGAGCATACCAGCAACGGCAATTTCGAGATCGATTTCATCTATCAGCAGATCCAATGGACCAATGGTTATACCGGTATTGCCCAGACCGGCATGACCGATGGCGGGGCCAATGATTATATCCTGCCGGGGTCTGGCAATGCCGCATCGTTGCTTGCCTATCCCACCGCGACGCTGGACCCCAATGATCCGACGGGTGTGTGGTCGACCCGGTTTATCGGCACGCGCCCGGTATGTTTCGGGGCAGGCACGATGATTGATACGCCGCAGGGTCCGCGCGCGGTGCAAGATCTGCGCTCCGGCGATCTGGTGAGCACGCTTGATGACGGGCCGCAGCCGGTGCGCTGGGCCGGGGGCGGGCGGGCGGTGGCCTATGGCAGCGCCCTGCCGATCCGCATCAAGGCCGGGGTGTTGGGCAACCCGCGTGATCTGTGCGTCTCGGCACCGCATCTGGTGATGCTGGACGGGGTGGATTGCGAATTGCTGTTTGGCGAGCCCGAGGTTCTGGTGGCCGCCAAGGATTTGCTGGGGCTGGCCGGGGTGCATCAGGAAACCGAAACCCGCGAGGTGGGCTATTACCACCTGCTGCTGGACCGGCATCAGATTGTGCTGGCCGATGGCGTGCCTGCCGAAAGCCTGTTGCTGGGCAAGATGGCCCTGGAGGGGCTGCCAGAATCGGCCCATGCGGAATTGGCGGCGGTGTTTCTGCCCTACGAGTTGGCACGGTTGGAACAACAACCCGCCGCCCGTCGGGTGCTGAAA
Source organism: Paracoccaceae bacterium (assembly GCA_049696055.1). GTDB lineage: Bacteria > Pseudomonadota > Alphaproteobacteria > Rhodobacterales > Rhodobacteraceae > JBAVTI01. The sequence goes on from JBAVTI010000452.1 coordinate 16,128, forward strand.
TCGCACGAGGCGCGGGTGCTGATTGCAAGCCGCAGCCGGGTGGCTTTGCCGCAGCGCGGCGCCGCAGGTGTGGAACTTCGGGCGGCCTGAGGCGGATCAAGCGATCTTCAGCGCAGGCTGATCCGCGTTCAGGTGCCGCGCGGTTTGGCGCGGAGGGTGGGTTCGGCCTGCCGTGGATCATCGGGCCACGGGTGGCGTGGGTAGCGCCCGCGCATATCGCGGCGCACATCCGCATAGGTATTGGTCCAGAACCCCGGCAAATCCGCCGTTACCTGCACCGGTTTGCCACCCGGCGACAGCAGGGTAATGCGCAGCGGCAGCCGTTTGGGGCCAACACTCGGATGCGTGGTGACGCCAAACATCTCTTGCAGGCGCACCTCGATCCCCGGTGCCTCGCCGCCGTAATCAATCGGGATTTTGCGGCCCAAAGGGGTTTCGAAATGCGACGGTGTCAGGTGGTCAAGCAATTGTTGCCCGTCCCAGCCCAAGGCGGCGCGCAGCGGTTCGGTCAGATCAAGCGCCCGTAGATCGGCCTCGGTTTTGATGCGGCCAAGATAGGGCAGCAGCCAGTCGGGCCGCGCCATGATGCCCGCATCGCTGAAATCGGGCAGATCCGAGCCATCGTGGCGGCACAGTTCCACCCGCGCTTGCAGGCGGCGCGCGGCGGGGGTCCAGGGCAGGCCGAGCAGGCGCAACCCGTCAAAGGCCGCGCGGGCAAGGGCCTCGGGCGGGGCGTCGGGCCAGTGCCGATCATCCAGCACCAGCGCGCCAAGGGTTTCTTGGCGGCGCGCCACCACGCGGCCCTCGCGGCGTGACCAATCGCAGACTTCGCGCCACGCGATTTGCGTGCCAAACACCTGGCGCAGTTCGGCGTCGGAAAGGGCGATGGCTTGGCGAATGGTGGCCTCGCGCGGGTCGCCGTCAAGATCGGTGGCCACGATCAGCCGGGCCTGCGACAGCGGCAAGCCCGGCTCCATCGCCGCCCCCTTGCCGCCCGACAAAACCCAACGCGGCGCATCGCCTTTGCGGCGCATTCCAATGCGGTCGGGGTAGGCAAGGGCTGCCATTTGCGCCAGCGTTAGCGTTAGCGTTGGGGGCGTCGAGGTCGCATCGCCAACCGCCGTGCCAACCGCCCGTTGCAGCCTGCGGGCCTCATCGCGGATCCGCTCGACCGTGGCGCGATGCACGGCATAGGGGTGATCTTCCTCGAACCGCTTGGGGTCGCGGATCGCCGCCATCCGCAGCGCCAGATCGGCGGGGGCGCCGCGCACCGGGTCGCGTTCGGCCA
>JBAVTI010000453.1:0-2532 GCA_049696055.1 Paracoccaceae bacterium
TGATTTTCGGGTCGGTTCCGGTAAGGATATCGCGCAAAAGCAAGCCCGGGCCCTGACGCGACAGTTCTGCATTATAGGTGGCAATCCGCAGCGTTTCGGCGGCAATTGGTGCCGATAACAGACCGACAAACAGCAGGGCCAAGGCCGCGATCAGGCCGCGATATAGCCCGTGTTTTCCGACAACCCGCTGACCCGGCGTTTCTCGCGGATCATGTCGGCGATCTTGCCCATGGCGATGCCGCGCATGAACAGGCTGGCGGGAAGGAAGGCCCATGCAGTCATCATCCAGATCAAGGTTTGCGGCGATGTTAAGGTTAATGGTTCGAAACCAGCACTGCCGATTTTCACCACGGCTGGGATCAAGAATGGCAGCAGAAACCCTAACGCAATGTTAACGCGGGCATCCCGCTCGAGCCGGCTGACCACATCACCACCGGTGGTGGGATCGAAGGTCGGCAGGTTGACCCAGACGTTGAACGCCCCCGATTTGGTCGGCCAATCGTGCAATTTCAACAAGATGACGAAGAACGACAATCCAAGAAGCGAGATCAGATAGGACATGCCAGCGGCGGTGCGCACCGCCTGAACCTGCAAGTCCGATGCGCCGTCGGCCATCATCAGCGTGGCAAGACGCACGGGGCTGTAGGGGAAGTCCATCGACTGACCGATTAGCATCCCCATAGCCTCGACCAAGGTCGAAATTGTGGTGGGATGGGTCTGATTTTTGGCAATCACAGTCAGGCCAAACACCGTGAAAAACAGGATCAGAAAGCGCACGCGGTTAAAGGGGGGCGCATCGCGGAATTCGATCAGACCGGGGTAAGTGGCGTTATATTCAACGAAAGTCAGCATGCCCGCGAACAGGGCGACAAGGGCAACCATTTGTTTGCCATCGGCATTGGTCCCCGGCAAAAGCACCGAAGGCGTGGCGACAAGCACCATAACGAATAGCGCCCGAAAAAGCGCACCTGCAAGCCGCGAAACCACTGCTCTGCCTTCCTCAATCCGGATGGGCATGGTGCTTTGCCACGCCCTTATCCCTACGATATCCCGCACTTTGTGGCGGGCTGCCTCAATCTTGCCCAAATTCTGCCTTCTTTCGTTCCGCACCGCAACTGTTCGGACGATATGACGTGGTTAATGTGGCAGATTCAGGGAAAATGTGTCGCCGGATTGCATCAAGATAGCGATGAAAAAAGGGCCGCCCTTGTAGGCGACCCCATATCTTGTGGTTTAGGCAAAGTCAGACCCAAGGACGCAGGGTTTTCGCTTTCTTTTCAAAACTGTCGATTGCGGCAACTTTTTCCATGGTCAGGCCGATATCGTCGAGCCCGTTCATCAGGCAGTGCTTGCGGAAGGGGTCGACCTCGAAGGAAAACGACTGGCCGTCGGAGGTGGTGACGGTTTGCGCCTGAAGGTCGACGGTCTGACGGGCGTTGGCCCCTTTTTTGGCGTCTTCCATCAGGATGGCCACTTGTTCGGCGGGCAGCACGATCGGCAGAATCCCGTTTTTAAAGCAGTTATTATAGAAAATGTCGGCGAAAGAGGTGGCGACAACGGCGCGGATGCCGAAATCAAGCAGCGCCCAGGGTGCATGTTCGCGCGACGAGCCGCAGCCAAAGTTTTCGCCCGCGATGATGATTTCGGATTTGCGGTAGGCCGGCTGGTTCAGCACGAAATCCGGAATTTCAGAGCCGTCGAGGTTATAGCGCATCTCGTCGAACAGGTTCTTGCCAAGGCCGGTGCGGGCGATTGTCTTAAGAAACTGTTTGGGAATGATCATGTCGGTGTCGATGTTGACCAGCGGCATCGGTGCCGCAATTCCGGTGATCTTGGTGAATTTTTCCATATTGGTTAGCCCTTTGTTACCGCTGTGGCGGCGTTTTGGCCGGGTATGTTCTGCGTATGGTTCGCGTATGGCTTTGCGCCATACATGAAAACAGACCCGGCCGGGATTGGATTACATCATCTCGCGGATATCGGTCAGATGACCGGTGATCGCGGCGGCGGCTGCCATGGCGGGCGAGAGCAAATGGGTGCGACCCCCACGGCCCTGACGCCCCTCGAAGTTGCGGTTCGAGGTGGCAGCACAGCGTTCGCCCGGCGACAACTGATCGGGGTTCATGGCAAGACACATCGAGCACCCGGCAAGACGCCATTCGAAACCGGCGTCGATGAAGATCTGGGCCAGACCCTCTTCCTCGGCCTGAGCGCGCACGAGGCCAGAGCCGGGGACGACCATGGCGCGCATGCCGTCCTTCTTTTTCTTGCCCTTCAAGATCGCAGCGGCGGCGCGCAGGTCTTCGATGCGGCCATTGGTGCAAGAGCCGATAAAGACGGTGTCGATCTGAATGTCGGTCAGTTTTTGTCCGGGGGTCAGACCCATATAGTCAAGCGCGCGCTGCACGGCCTCGACCTTGCCACCTTCGAAATCCGAGGGCGACGGCACGGTGCCGGTGATCGGCAGCACGTCTTCGGGCGAGGTGCCCCAGGTGACGACCGGGGCGATGTCTTCGCCCTTTAGCGTGACGA
>JBAVTI010000454.1:0-7204 GCA_049696055.1 Paracoccaceae bacterium
CCTATCCACGAGGCGGGCGAACATGTGTTGGGTCAGATGACGCTGGCGGACAGCTCGACCACGCCCAAAGCGATTTCTCCTGTGGTTGCGCATCGCTGGAAACTCTGGGGCCACGGCACGCAAGCCCTTCGAAACAGGCATTCAGCGAAAACCAGCCCTCAACCAAAGAAGGGTGGGCTGTGTCATTCGGTAAACAGCGATTTCGGCAGCCCGTAGGGGTCAAGCCAGCCAAGCCAATAGACGTCGGTCGGCCCCATAACATGATCAACCACCTGCCATCCTGACCCAGTGTTCTGCATCAAGACCATCGCGACATCGCTCATCACACCAAGACTCATTTCATGGGCGAAGGGGGTCTTGGACCAATTGATCTTGCTGCCATCCGGGTTGCGCGGCTCTGCTTGCAAATAGGCCCATGTGCCATCGGTTTGCAGCACCGAAACCACGAAGATCACCTTGGCTCCAAGTTCCTGTTCGATCGGTTTGCGGGCGGCATCCATCAGGGCGGCGCGCAGTTCGGTGTTGCGCGCGGGGGTGAATATACTGGCTTGCGGCGGCGCGGGGTCCACCTGCGCGTCTGGCACAACCGCCGCCGGGGCAAAGCTTTGCGCCATATGGGACACCACTGGATCGAATGCGGCCTTTAGGCTGGCCGGGTAGCGGATTTCGAACACATGGATGATGCCGTAGGGTGCCAGCACAACCTTGCGATAGAAGATGGCATCCCCGATGTTCCCGGACAACACATACCAGCCTTGGCCGGATTTTTCATAGGCAACATCGTCGTAGTCTGCCGTCGATTTATCCTGTTGCATCATCTCGTCTTGCGACAGGCCAAAGACGTCGTGCTGACCAAAGATCAGAAAATATGACTGCGTGTCGGCAGAGACGAACCGGCGTCCATCGCCGTTGTCGGGGGGCGACTCCGCTGTGAAATAGTCGCTGGGATAGGATATTTCACTGCCAAACCGCGCGTTTTGGTAAAGGGAATAACCACCACCCTGATCTGCGAAGCTATCTGGGTCGGGTGTTGCTTTGGCCACTGGCGCGGGCGGCGGCGGCGGCAGCGCGGTTTGCGGTTCGGGTGCCGCTGCTTGCTCGGTAACGGCGGATTGTTCTACGTCCGGCGCAGGCTCGGGCGCGATTGCCTTTTCTGGGGCCGGTGCAGCCGTAACCGGCCCCAAGACGCCGGCCGAAGGATTTTCGACCCCTGCGTTTTCCAGCACGCAAGGCTCCATCCCTGCGGGCCAGTTGAAGTCCAGATTGTTCTTGATCTGCTTGATCGCGTCGCCGCTGGTAAACCGCTCAGTGCCGCCGAACATCACGGCCACCGGGATTTGCCCGGCAAGACAGCTGCGGGCAAACTGGACCATGTGCCAGCCTTGGGTCAAGGCGCCATTGTCGATAAACTCTGGCCCCGACGAGGGCCAGCCATAGACCGACCACTCCATCATGAACCCCTGCTCATAGCTGCTTTGGCGGCCGGGTGGCACCAGGGCGGCAATGCCGTTGGGGGCCAGAACTCCTGCGCCTTTGGCGACCGTCAGGTATCCCCGCCCATCCTCGGCCATGAAGGTCACGCTATCGGGTGCGGTCATCGTGACAAAGCCTTCGGCCTGCTGATACCCCAGCAACCCGTCCAGCGCAGTCATCGGTCCGCTGTCGGCGGCGGTCACGGGCGCAGCGGTCGGAACTGTCGGAGGTGCAAACCCGCTGTCTTGCCGCCGAGCCGCATCGGCTTGTCCTGTCACCATCGCGGCGGGCAGCGCGCTGGCGGGGCAGGCATCGGCCCCTTCACCAAGCCGCAGCTCAACCTGATCAAGCAAGCGGCTGACCTGCGGATCGGCATAAAAAGACGGCAGACCCGTCACCTCGACCGAGGCCACGTCGCCACCCGGCAGGCAGGCCTCGAAGATGTAAAGCCGGGTGATCTCATCGCTGTCGGCGGCATCGTGATAGTCTTTCGAGCGCTTTGACCATTCGAAAACCACCGCTTTCTGGCCCAAAAACAGCGCGGGCTGGCCAGCAGTGCCGTCTGGCATATACCAATCACTGCGCAATCCGGGGTCGAACCTGGCACCATGGCGCATCAACTTGAATGCGCCCTGCACGTCAGGGTTCTCAAAGATCAAAACCTCGCTGTCCATATAGCTGCCGGTTTCCCAGCCGGCTGGAACTGGGGCGGCATAGGCCCCCGCCAAAGCAGGTTCCAGCGGCAAGACGCCCGGCGCGGGCAAATCCAGCGTGGCAAGGATTTGGGCCAGCACGGCGCGGTGATCGTCCAGAGGTTGCCGATAGGCCGATTGCAGGATCACCAGATGCGCACCGCGCAAAATCGGATCGACCGAAATCATCACTTCGGCTTCAACGGTGATGCCCGCTTCGGGCGTTTCCGTCGTGTGCAGCACGCTAAAACGCAGGCCGCGCGCAAACACCGCCTCGCCTGCGGGCGTCGTGGTGCCGGGGGTGAAAACATCCATCGGATCGCGTTCCAGCATCAGCCCAAACGCCGGGCCGGTCTGGGTTTGCATATCGCCGCCGAACAGTGTCACCCCGTCGTCAGACCGTTCCACCGCTTGCCAACCGGGAGGCGTGGCATAGGCATAACCGCGAAAGTTGCCGATCTCCCAGCCCTCGGGGGGGGATGCAAACGGGATCTGACGGGACTCTTGCGCCGCAACCGCGCCAAAGGTCGCACCCAGCACAAGGGCCAGCAGCACGGTCTTGACAAGACGGATCATGGGTTTGTCCCCCCGGTTTTGGCCGCAGCGGCGGCGGCGCGTTTGGCCATGGCAGAGGCGATGGCATCAGTCAGCGGTTCGCCAGCCCCCCCGGCGCTGGGGGCAGAGCAGCCTTTCCAGATCGCGGCATCAGATGGCAGCGGATAGCGCATGCACCCATAGCCCGAGACGATACAAGGATCGCCGGGGGTCTGGCAGCTATAGCGCGCGTCATAGTCGCCAATGGTGTCGGGGTGATAGTATTGCTGGGTACCCGATGACCCGTAACTGGCCGCCCGACACAGGCAGTTGTAAAAATCCTCGGACGGTTTCACCCCCAAGGTTTCAAGGGCAATCAGCAGCTTGTCGTGCGGAAGTGCCAAGATGCCTGCCAGAATCTGGTCTTCGGGTGCGCGTGAATCGCTGTGGGTCGCAGCTTTTGCACGATCCCAGGGCTGTGTGCGGTCGCGGTTGATATAATCGCGCAAAAGTTGGTCATAGGCTTCGCGGCTGATCTTGCCGGCTGCGAGATCATCAAGAAGCCCAAGCAAAACCCGCGCATCTTGCCATTCAACATGCAGCGCCGCCTCATAGCGCGCCTGCTCTTCGGGGCTGCGTCGCCGGATAGTGCTGGTGTCCTTGTCGACATACATATCAGCGTCCAGAACCCCGATGGACCCATCGGCGCGCCAAACTTCCACCATGGGAATCCAAGGCTTTTTCAAATATTTAGCCTTGAATTCCTGCATTCGCAGCGTGTCTTCATTGGCGTCGATTACCGGCGCGACATATTTACTGTGCAACGCTTCTCCAACACCGGCCCCAAGTACCGGGCCACCCGGTACCCATGACATACCCATCGCCCCGGCAACCTCGGCCAGTTTCTTGGTAAGATCTTTGGCAACCACAGCGCTTGCGCCAGTGGCGTCGCCCTCGGCCAGATATCCCGCAGCTTTCGAGGCCGTCGAGACAACCTCGACCACATCAAGAAAGTGTCCCAGCTTGTTCAGCCAGCTGGATTGATTGGCCGCGTCGCGCGATTCCGCTGCCAGTTTATCGGCTTCGCGCAACAATTCGTCGCGCAAGGCGGGCGGCAGTTTCTGGGCGGTCTGGCGGATACCTGCAACGGCCTTGTCAAGCTGTTCAACATCCAGATCGGCACCCCGTGCGATGGCGGTTGGGATTTCTTGCACCCACCCATGCCCCAAGGCTTCTGTCGCCGCAGGAACCGTTTGCCAATAGAGATCCAAGGGTTGGGTGCCGGTTGGATCAAGCTGCAAAGTATCATTGGCCAGCTGCGCCATGCCAACACTGGTGCTGCAAGCCAGAGCAAGCAAAGCGGTCACAAACCGCACCCGGCGGGAATTTCTGGTCATCTTCATTTTCCGTTTGCCTCCATGTTCAGCAGGTCCAGAAAGGCGTTCGCGTCGAAATCGCGGGTGTCTTGCAAGGTTAACCTTTGCCGTGCGGTCATGCCTGCGGGCGTAACCCAGCCTGCGGCGATGCCCGTCAGTGCCAGCCGGGTTGGCCCATAACGGATGGCCGACGCGGAATGCACGGTCATGTAGAGGGCTGCCCCCTTGGCCAAACCGTTGAAGCTAGCCCCACGCTGGCTGACGATGCCGGGCAAGGTGACGGTGGCGGTGTTGGGCGCCAGATCAAGCCACAGCGCGCCATCCCAGGCCGCCATATCCTGCGCCGAAAGCGTGCGGGTCCACGTGTACCAGTAGCGGTGGGTCAGGGTCAGCACCCAATCATCGGGGCGCAGCCCTTGCTGATTGCGCAACAGGCTAAGGTGCAGCACGCTGCTGTCGCCCCACATATCGGCTTCCTTGTGGTTCGACAGCAGCACCTCGAACCCGTCACTTCGACCGGGATCAAAGGCGAATGTCAGCCGGTAAGGCGTCAGGGCCAGCCGGTCATCCAGCACTGCAATCGGGTTGGTTGACAAGATACCGGCGCGTGGGCGTTCATATTTGCCGGGCTTATCGACGATCAGGCTGCCAGCCGCGTCGAAATGTGCGGTTTCGGCAAAATCCATGCCCGACAGGTCATAGGTTTGCCAGGCATCGAGGCTGGCCGGAAACAAGGGCTGCTTGGCCAGCGGTTCCACCCCGGTTAGCGGTTGGGGTGCCGGGTCACGGGTGCCGGGGGTGCGGATCAGGCTGATTTTGCGCAGCGCAAGACTGGCAGGCTGCCCCGGCGCATCGCCTTTGGCCGTCACAAAAAGCCGCAGGCCTTGGCCATCGGCCAGCTCGCCCCATGGCAGCAGCGTATCGGGAAAGCCCGCCGCCAGTACCCGAAGGCCTGCGGGGGTCAGGTCCAATTCCACCGCTTCGGGCATCGCGGGCGGGGTGGCTTCGGTCAGGTCGGTGTCGGCATCCAGCCATTGTGTGGCACGCAGCGCGCCCGTGGCCGTTTTGCGCCAATGCAGCAGATAGCGCGGCTTGCCCGGCTCGCTGCCTTTGTCCCCGACCGCAGTCGACAGCCCGATCTGAAAGCCGGTAGTCTGTGCCGGATCAATTTCCACCCGCAACCGCAGCGAGGCACCCTTGGTGAACCGGTCCAGCCACAGCAGCGCCTCGGGCGCAAAAAGCCCGATTTCGGCGGTGTTCTGGTCTTTGGGCAGCGCCAGCACCAAGGCGCCGCCGTCAAAGCGCGCCATGTCACCAAACGCCAGCCGGGTCATGTTGAAAGGCTCCAGATGCGGCCCCATCGCGGAGCCATCAAACAGCACGACCTGTTGCGGCGCATCCCCCAACACCGCCGCCGGATTGCCCGGTGCGCCAAAAGGCACCCGATCAAAGCGCAAAGCATTCAGCGCAAGTCCGGTGGCCACGTCTTGCGTGGCCGAGGCTGAAATCTGCACGTGAAAAGCGTCGGCTTTTGGCACGGCGGCCCGGCGGCCTTCCAGCAGCAGGCGACCCTGATCGCCAGTGACCAAAATCACGCCGTCCGGGCGGATCAGCATTTGCAGCGCGGCCAAATCCTTGGCGGGTGGTAGCGGAATGCGCGCCTGCACCTTCTGCTGCACCGCCAAAGACAGTTCCTGAGTGCCAATGCTGCGCTCTTCCAGCGACAGCCAAATCTCGTGGGTGTTCCAGTCATGCGCGCCCAAATCGTCGGGGGCAACCAGCGCAAACACCACGTTGGACGACCGTGCCGGGTCCAGCCCGATGCGGATGCGCAGGCTTTCGCTGGCCTCTGGCAGGGGCAATTGCACAAAGGCTTTGGCCGATTGCAGCCCGGTGGTGCGCGTGTTGCGACCCGACGGCACGGCGATCACCAAGGCCCCCGGCTCATAGTGCGCCCATGCGCCGAAATCGCCGCCCTGAACGCCATAGGGCAGCCATTGGGGGCTTTCGTTGCCGGTAAAATCATCGGTGATGGCGATGGTAGGTGGCTGTAGGGCAGCGGTGGGCCGGGGTGCGGGTGTCGCCCCGTTCAGGTCGCGCAGCGTTACGCTAAACCCTGTCGCGCCCTCCGGGGCAAGCGCAATCAATACGCCATGCGCAAGGTCTATCAGGCCAAGCGGCTTTTTCCCGCCCGCGAGAAACGCGCGCATGTAGACCATGCCGATCTGCGCGGTTTGGCCCCTAGCCGGGTCATTCTGCAACCTGACGGCCAAAAGCGGTACGGATTGCAGCGGACACTGGGCCGCCGCCTCGACCGGAAGCGCCATTGCGGCAAGCGCGGATGATGCGGGCAAACTGGCCACGTCAACTTCGGCGCAATCGCCGCCATAAACCGGTGAGACAGCCACCAAGGCTTGGGCAAATCCGAACGGGGCCGACGGCGCGCTTGGGACGGGTTGGGTTGGCGCGGTCAGGTCTGGTGCGGGTGCAGCTGGCGCGGTTGCGATGACAGGCATTCCGGCAAAGCGCAGGTTTTGCAAGAACGGTTCCAGCACCGCCTCAAGTCCGGCCAGATCCTGCGTTTCGCTTTCCAGCAGCACAATCAGACGTTCGCCATCCGCATTCAGCCATTCATAAACCGCGCTAACGGCGGTGCGCCCGGCCATCACCTCGTGGCGCATCAAAGCCGGGCCTGCCGGAAAAACGCGGGTCTCGCTGGGCGGTGCGCCGTCATAGCCGGTCAGCGGCTCATCGGGAAACCACCAATAGATCATCAGGGACTCGTCCTTTGGTCCGGCCAGATCGACCTCGTCCCCGCGGCGTTGGTTGGTAAGCGTCCAATCCTGGGGCAACGCAAGGATAGCGTCACCAAGCGCATAGGTTTCCATCTCTGTGGCTTGCGAGGGCAGCGCCTGCACAAACAGCAGACCCAAACCAAACGCCGCCAGCAGAACCCGCCTGCGCGCCCAAAGATCTGCCGATAACAATCTCATTCTCCCCTCAGTTCCGCTTCCCAGCCCCGATGATTTCCGCTGAAGCCGCTGTCCCGACGCGTCGGTCCGCAGGCCGGACCAAACCACAGCGTCAAGGATCGCGGTCCGTGCGCGCCGCAAGATTTGCGAAAGCTGT
>JBAVTI010000455.1:0-2302 GCA_049696055.1 Paracoccaceae bacterium
GTGATGCGGTAATGGCCGGTGATGGGGTATTCGAACAGGCTGTCTTCTTCTTGGGCACCACGGCCAATGTTGTGCAGAATGAGCGGGGCGGCGCTGCCCATCCGGTCGGACACGATGGCGATATGGGGCAGGTTTCCGGGCAGCAGAAAAGTGACGATGTCGCCGGGTTGGAAGGCGGCGGGATCTGAGGTGACATCAAGCGCTGCGCCGAGGCGGGTCAGCAGGGTTTGCAGGTTTGGCACCCGGCGGTGGTCGATGTTGCGGTCTGTGGTCTTTAGGCCCCACGCCTTTGGGTAGACGCTGAAGTTGGCCTTCATGTCGCGGTTGACTGCCAATTGGAGGTCTACCCCCCAGCCGTCGCGGAGGGCGCGGATGATGACATCGGTACAAACGCCGCGGGATCGTTCAACGTCGCCACCGGGGAATTGCAGGGTTTGGTAGGTGGGATCGTAAGTGCTGGTAATGCCGACCTGGGTACGGGTGGCGGTGATCAGGTTGGTCTCTGCCTCGCCCGCGCAGAGCGGTTGGGCGAGGGCAAGCAAGATCAAAAAGGCGCGCATGGTTTGGGCTTTCGCTTTGTTTTGATCAGGTTAGACGATATGGCGTGCAGGACCAGTGGGAGTGGAGTCGAAAGGCGACTTTCCGCTTGGGCGCAGGTGGGGTAAGGGGGGGCATGGCTCTTACACTCACCTCGCTTTCGCAGGTCTTTGACCTTGGATTTGACGACATCATTGATGTCCGCGCGCCCGCTGAATGGGCCGAGGATCATATTCCGGGGGCGATTAACTTGCCGGTTCTGAATGATGCAGAGCGGGCGGAAGTGGGCACAATCTACAAGCAGGTGAACCCGTTTACAGCACGCAAACTGGGGGCAGCACTGGTGGCGCGCAATGCGGCCACGCATTTGCAGGGGCCGCTTGCGGATAAGGGCGGCGCGTGGCGGCCGTTGGTTTATTGTTGGCGTGGCGGGCAGCGGTCGGGGTCTTTCGCCACCATTCTGGCGCAGGTCGGCTGGCGGGTCGAATTGGTCGCGGGCGGTTACAAGGCATGGCGGGCGCTGGTGGTGGACGCGCTATACAACCAACCTGTGCGGTCGCCGGTGGTGGTGCTGGATGGCAATACCGGATCGGCAAAAACCGATGTTCTGTCGCTGCTGGCAGCACGTGGGGTTCAGGTGATTGACCTTGAGGGATTGGCGCGGCATCGCGGGTCGTTGTTCGGGGCGATGCCGGGGGGGCAGCCCTCGCAGAAAGCGTTTGAGACGGCTTTGGCTATGCATCTGGCGCGGCTTGATCCGGCGCGCCCGGTGGTAGTGGAGGCGGAAAGCTCGAAGGTGGGGAATTGCCGGTTGCCGCCAGAGTTGTGGAAGGCCATGGTTGCCGCCCCGCGCGTGGCGATTGTGGCCCCGGTTTCGGCGCGGGCGGCGTATCTGGTAAGGGCTTATAGTGACCTGATCGAAGATGGTGCGCGCCTGGCCGAAGTGATTGCGCGGCTGCGCCCTGTGCATGCCGCCGAGGTGATCGACGCTTGGCAAGAAATGGCACTTGCAGGTGAATTCGAAACCTTGGCCGCCGATCTGATGGCACAACATTACGACCCACGTTATGGCAAGCACCGCGACCGAATGGCCGGATCCTGGCAAGAGGTTGTCGTGGACAAGTTGGACCCAGTGGCGCTGGAGGGCTTGGCAGATCAGGTTTTGGCAGCGGTTTCGCAGCTTTACCCCGAAGTCGCTTGAGTACCAACGCGAGTAGCCTGCGGCGCGGATATTTGTGCCAGAAAGAAAGCGGTCAGAGCACGGTCAGGAAGGCGGGGCCTTGCGTGATTTGGCCGATTAGAGCGGCGGGTTCGCCTGCGGCTTGCAGATCGCGGAGCAGTGATTGCGCTTGGTCGGCGGGGACGGCGGCGAGCAGACCGCCCGCGGTTTGCGGGTCAAACAACAGGTCGGTGACGGGGGATTGGGTGACCTGCATCCGAGGTGCGGTGGCGGCGCGGTTGGCCGGGGCAAGGCTGGATGCAATGCCCATGGCGGCCAGATCCATTGCACCGGCAAGCAAGGGGATTGCTGCCATTGATATGTTGGCCGAGCACTTTGAAGCGGTCAACATTTCCAAAAGATGGCCGGCGAGGCCAAAACCGGTGACATCGGTCATGGCGTGGGCATGAGGCGACAGAATGGCGGAAGATCGGTCCAGCGGCCGGGTCATGCTGGCATAGGCGGCGGCGACAACCTCGCCGAGCATTAGGTTCGCAGGGGAAATCCGTGCCATTTCGGCGGCAAGAATGGTTCCGGTGCCAAGGG
>JBAVTI010000456.1:0-5417 GCA_049696055.1 Paracoccaceae bacterium
ATATGAGCCGCAATGATCTGGCCCCCGGTCTGGCCGAACTGCGCGCCGCAAGACGCGAATCGAACGGGTTGATCCTTGCCGTTTTCGTGTTCAGCGTCGTGGTCAACATTCTGATGCTGACAGGTCCGCTTTACATGCTGCAGGTCTATGACCGCGTGCTTGGCAGCAGATCCGAGGCAACGCTGGTCGCCCTATCGGTGCTGGTCGTATTTTTGTTCCTGATGATGGGCATCCTGGATCACGTCCGCGGCCGCATCATGGCCCGCATCGGCGCGCGCTTCCAAGACCGCCTTGACCGACGGGTGTTTCAGGCCTCGCTCAAACGCATGCAGGTTGCCCCCGGCGACCCTACTGCCATTGCCGCCCAGCGCGACCTCGAGGCAGTTCAACGCCTGTGGTCCTCGCCCGTTCTGCTGGCCGTATTCGACATTCCGTGGACGCCGCTGTTCATCGCCGCGATCTTTGTGTTTCACCCGTGGATGGGCTGGCTGGCCGTTGGTGGCGGCGCCTTGCTGGTGGCGATCACCATCTTCAACCAACGCATGACCAAAACCCCGATCAACCGCGCCAACGCGGCAACCATGCAGGCCGAACGCATGTCAGACAACCTCAAGGCCGAGGCCGAGATTGTTCAGGCACTTGGCATGTCCGGCGCGGGCTTTGACCGTTGGCAGCACGCCCGCGGCTATGCTTTGTCCGAAAGCATTTCGGCCGCCGATCTGGGCGGTTCGTTCTCGACCTTTACCAAAACCTTCCGGCTGTTTCTGCAATCCGCCATGCTTGGCCTTGGTGCTTATCTTGTGCTGCAACAAGAACTTAGCTCCGGTGCTATGATCGCAGGTTCGATCCTGATGGGCCGTGCTCTGTCGCCGATTGAAATGGCTGTTGGTCAATGGGCCGTGGTGCAACGCGCCCAAGAAGGCTGGAACCGGCTTGCCGAATTGTTCACCCGGATGCCACCCGAACAAGTCCGCACCGCCCTGCCCCGCCCGCGCGCCATTCTCGAGGCGCAAAACCTGACCGTCGTGCCTCCGGGCGAGCAGCAAGCCGTGCTGCGGATGGTCAGCTTTCGCCTTGAACCCGGTCAGGCGCTTGGCGTCATCGGGCCGTCAGGGTCGGGCAAATCCACTCTTGCGCGCGCTCTGATCGGGGCGTGGAAACCCGCAGGCGGCAAGGTCCGCCTTGATGGGGCGTCGCTGGATCAATACGACCCCGACACGCTGGGCAGCTATATGGGCTATCTGCCGCAACGCGTGGCGCTGTTTGATGGCACCATTGCCGAAAACATCGCCCGTCTGCAGGCCAACCCCGATGGCCAAAAGGTGGTCGAGGCCGCCCAACGCGCCGCCGCCCATGACATGATCGTGAAACTGCCCGAAGGCTATGATACCCGCGTCTCGTCGCTGGGCGGCCGTCTGTCAGGGGGCCAGATCCAACGCATCGGCCTTGCCCGCGCCATGTATGGCGACCCGGTGATCCTCGTGCTGGACGAGCCGAACTCGAACCTGGATAACGAAGGCTCGATGGCGCTGAACATTGCCATCCGCTCGATGAAAGATGCTGGAAAATCGGTGCTGATCATGGCCCACCGCCCCGCCGCCATTCAGGAATGCGACCTCTTGATGGTGATGGAAGAAGGCACCCGCCGCGCCTTTGGCCCTCGCGATCAGGTGCTGCGCGAAATGGTCAAAAACCATACCGAAATTGTGAAAAATACCGGCCCCGGAGGCGTGACATGACCCCCCCTAGCACCGCCCCGACGCCGATTGTTGCCCCAAAAGCGCTTCCCGCTCCCAACGCCATGGCTGCCAGCGCGCCAAAACCCGGCCCCAAAGTCGCCGCGAAACCCGCGTGGTCGGCCACCCGGCAACTCGCAGTTGGCTTTACCACGCTTGCCATTTTGATCGGCGGCTTTGGTTTTTGGTCTGTCACGTCCAACATCGCCGGGGCCATCGTCACTTCGGGTCAGCTTCAGGTCGACCAGAACCGTCAGGTCGTGCAACACCCTGACGGCGGCGTGGTCGAAGCCATCGCTGTCAAGGAAGGCGATACCGTCAAGGCGGGTGACATCTTGCTTACCCTTGATGGCGCTATGGTGCGATCAGAACTCGCCATTGTCGAAAGCCAATTGTTCGAGGTGATGGCCCGCCGCGCCCGGCTGACCGCCGAACGCGATGACGCCACCGGCATCACCTTTACCGCCGATCTGAAAACCATTGCCGACAGCCGCCCCGAAGTGGCCGAACTGATGGATGGTCAGGTTCGCCTGTTTACCGCCCGCACGGAATCGCTGGTCAGCCAAAGCAACCAATTGGCCGAACGCCGCAACCAGATCGAAAGCCAGATCGTCGGTATTGCAGCGCAGGCCGACGCCCTGACCACACAGCTTGATCTGATCCGTCAGGAACTTGATGATCAGCAAAAGCTGCTGGAAAAGGGCCTTGCCCAAGCCAGCCGCGTGCTTGCCCTGCAACGCGAAGAGGCCCGTTTGCGCGGTCAGGTCGGTGAATTGTCCGCTACCGGCGCGCAGGCCGAAGAACGCATTACCGAGATCGAGATTGAGATCCTCCGCCTGTCCGGCACCCGCCGCGAAGAGGCTAACACCCAACTGCGCGATATCGGCTCGCAGGAACTCGAACTGGTGGAACGCCGCCGCGCGTTGACCGAACAGGTGGCCCGTCTGGAAATTCGCGCGCCGGTGTCCGGCATCGTGCTGGGCCTGCAAGTCACCACCCCCCGCTCGGTCCTGCGCCCCGCCGATCCGGTGCTGTATCTGATCCCGCAAGACCGCCCGTTGGTGATCGCCGCGCAGGTGCCGACCTTCCACATTGATCAGGTTTTCGTCGGTCAGCCGGTGAAACTGCACTTCTCGGCGTTTTCGTCGCGCACCACCCCCGAACTTGATGGCCATGTGTCGGTGGTATCCGCCGATGTGTTTAACGATCAAAACACCGGCCAATCTTTCTACCGCGCCGAGATCGTGCTTGATCCAGGCGAACAGGAAAAACTCAAGGGCCTGACCCTGATCCCCGGCATGCCGGTCGAGGCGTTCATTCGCACCGATGACCGCACCCCGATGGCCTACTTGCTAAAGCCCTTTACCGACTACTTCGCCCGCGCCTTCCGCGAAAGCTGACACCCCACACTTGGGGCTTCGGGGCGGCAACTACTCCTTGCCGCCCCACCGCCGTCCCGTTAGCCTCCCCCAAACTCTCACGGAGGCTCACATGTCCACAATCGAATCCCGTCTCGCCACTCTCGGCGTCACCCTGCCCGATGCCCCCGCACCTGCGGCCAATTATGTGCCCTTCGTGGTGGTCGGCAGCCTGATCCACGTCTCTGGCCAAATCAGCCAGAACGACGCGGGCCTGATCAAAGGCCGCCTTGGTGCCGACATGACCATCGAGCAAGGCGCCGAGGCTGCCAAACGCTGTGCCATCAGCCTGCTGGCGCAGGTCAAGAAGGCTTGCGGCGGTGATCTTTCCCGCCTGAAACGCGCGGTAAAGCTTACCGGCTTTGTCAACTCCACTGCCGATTTCACCGATCAGCCCAAGGTCATCAACGGTGCCTCCGATTTCCTCGTCGCAGCCCTTGGTGACGCAGGCCGCCACGCCCGCTCTGCTGTCTCTGCGGCCTCGCTCCCGCTTGGCGTCGCGGTGGAAATCGAAGGCATCTTCGAGCTGAACTGATGCACCACGTCCCCCTCCCCCCCGCCTTCCTTTCCACCCCGATCGCCCACCGCGCCTACCATAACCGCAGCTTGCGCCGCCCCGAAAATTCACGCGCCGCCATCCGCGCGGCGATTGCCGCAGGCTACGGCATCGAGATCGACCTTCAGCTTTCATCCGACGGTCACGCGATGGTGTTCCACGATGATGACCTTTATCGCCTGACCTCTGAGACCGGGCCGATTTGTGCCCAGACCGCAGCAACCTTGACCGCGATAAATCTGCGTGATTCCGACGAAACCATCCCCACTCTGCCCGAAATTCTAACCCTGATCGCAGGCCGCACCCCCTTGCTGATCGAGATCAAGGATCAGGAACACAACGGCGGCCCCGGCATTGGCCCGCTCGAAGCCGCTACCGCCAAGGCGCTTGCTACCTACCAAGGCCCGGTCGCTGTGATGTCGTTCAATCCCAAAGCCATTGCCGAAATGGCCCGCCTCGCCCCGCATATCCCGCGCGGCCTGACCACCGGCTCTTATGATTACGAAGGCTACGCGCCGTTGCCCCCCGCGCTCTGTGACCGGTTGCGCGAAATCCCCGATTACGCACCCACCGGCTCCAGCTTCATCAGCCACGAATGGCGCGATCTCGCCCGTCCCCGCGTCACCGACTTGAAAACCGCAGGGGCAGCAATCCTTTGCTGGACCATAAAATCCCCCCTCGACGAGGCCACCGCCCGAAAAATCGCGCAAAATATCACGTTCGAGCAATACCCCGCCCCCTTCCCGGCTTGACACTCAGCACCACCGCCACACCTTCACTGTACCTTGCGTTTTCTCTTGTCCAAATACTCTCGGGGGGCGACGTCATTGCCCGCAATGACGCCAAGGGGGGCAGACAGCCCCCCGGCTTTTCCGGCAAACAATCGGCAGACATGACACCAAATATCAAAGTCACTCTGAACGCCGCCCTTTCCGATATCCCGGCGGCACAGTGGGATGCCCTCGCCTGCCCGGAATCCCCGGCAACGCGGCCGATCGACCCGTTCACCACCCACCGATTCCTCACAGCCCTTGACCGCTCGCATTCCACCGGCAAAGGCACCGGCTGGCAAACCCGGCCCCTGACCGCGCACCAGGACGGCCACCTTATCGCCGCCACGCCGCTTTATGTAAAATCGCACAGCCAAGGCGAATACATCTTTGACCACAATTGGGCGCAGGCCTACGAGCGGTCGGGCGGCAGCTATTACCCCAAACTGCAAATTGCCGTGCCCTTTACCCCCGCCACCGGCCGCCGCTTTCTAACCGCACCCGGCAAACAGACCGAAGGCCGCGCCGCGCTGATCGCCGGTGCCATCCAAATCGCACAAACCAACCAATTGTCGTCGCTGCACATCACCTTTTGCACCGAAGATGAGGCGACAGATATTGCCCAAACCCACGGCCTGCTGCACCGCATCACTCAGCAATTCCACTGGGAAAACCGCGACTACCAAACCTTTGATGATTTCCTTGCCTCGCTGTCATCGCGCAAACGCAAAACCATCCGAAAGGAACGCGCCACCGCGCATGCCTTTGGCGGCCAAATCGAGGTGCTTACCGGTGATCAGATTCAACCCAAACACTGGGATGCGTTCTGGAAATTCTATCAAGACACCGGCGCGCGCAAATGGGGCACGCCCTACCTGACACGGGCGTTCTTTGACGAAATGCACGCCAGCATGCGCGACGACATCTTGTTGGTCAT
>JBAVTI010000457.1:0-25591 GCA_049696055.1 Paracoccaceae bacterium
CATGAAATTCAGCCGGGATCTGCGGTGCAAACCGATGATCAGTTGGATGCCTTTATCAAAGCCCATGCCGAAAGCGCCTACCACCCCTGCGGCACGGCGCGGATGGGGCGACGCGACGATCTGCACGCCGTGGTTGACCCCGAATGCCGGGTGATCGGTGTTGAGGGGCTTCGGGTGGCCGACAGCTCTATTTTTCCGCGCGTGACCAATGGCAATCTGAATGGCCCGTCGATCATGGTGGGCGAAAAGGCCGCCGATCACCTGTTGGGGCGCGTGCCGCTGGCGCCATCGAACCTGGAGCCATTGATCAACCCGCAGTGGCAGGCGGTGCAGCGCTAGGGCGTTAACCATCTGTTAGGATTTCCCTTGAAACGGTAAGGAAAAGCCGCAAGAACCGGGGGCATGTTAACCTTTCGTTCGGCTCTTGTTCTTATTCTGGCCCTGTTGGCGCAGCCTTCTGCTGCGTTGACCCTGACGGGGCGTGCCTATGCTGTGGATGGCGATACTCTGGATATTGCGGGTCATCGGCTTAGGCTGTTTGGCATTGATGCGCCAGAACGGGCACAAACTTGTAGCCGCATGGGTAAGGAATGGGCCTGTGGCGAATGGGCGCGCGAAACACTGGCCAAAGGAATATCTGGTGCCTCCCTAAGCTGTGACCTGCGCGACCGTGATAAATACGGACGCTCGGTTGCGACTTGTGCCGCAGGCAGCGTCGATTTGGGGCGGATGCTGGTGTATTCCGGGGCTGCTTTGGCCTATCTGCGCTATTCCAGCCAATACCAATTGGTCGAGGCCGAGGCTGCGACGGCAGGGCGGGGTATCTGGACATCGCAAATGCAGATACCCGAAGATTACCGACACCGCCCTTCGGCGAATGCGCCCGATCAAGGCTGTGCAATAAAGGGTAATATCTCTGCCAAGGGGCGCATCTTCCATCTGCCCGGTCAAAAGGATTACCTGGCGACCAGGATAAACCGGGCTAAAGGCGAAGGCTTTTTTTGCAGCATTGATGATGCCAAAGCGGCAGGTTTTCGCGCGGCTTTGCGCTGATTTGATCCGCGTCAAAGTGCCCGTCGTGGCAGTGCGCTAACGTCACCCCATAGACGCGAACAAGGGAGAGACGCATGTCGCATACACCACACGAATTGGCCGAAGAGTTTCCGGCCGAAGCGGTGAAGATCCACAATCTGAAGGAAAAAGATGCGCATTTTGCGCGGCTGGTGGATGACTATCACGCTGTAAATCAGCAAGTGCATCGGGCCGAAACCTTTGTCGAGCCGACGTCCGCAGATCACGAAGCTGAACTGCGGCTAAAGCGCACGCGGCTTAAGGATCAAATCCGGAAAGCTTTGCAAGCCGCCTAAAGCAACCGTGCCACACTCCAAAGGTCAAGCTGCGGTGCTTGGCCTTTGGAGTGCATTGGGGCCCATTTCGGCAACCAAACTTCCTACTGTGCCCAAGCTTGGGGGCGCGGTTCCGCCTTGGAAAATGCAAAGTCCGTTAATCGGCAATCTCATAGGGTAAGAGGCCGCGTTTGTCCGGGTCTACCCGCAGCCTGCGTTCAAGCGGCGGCACCGACCTTTGGTGGCAGTCGCGCCTCTCGCAGATTCGGCAAGATATACCAATGGGTTCAAAGCGCCCGCGCAGATCGAGGCCGTCGGCGTACACCATGGCGCTTGCATGTTGCACCTCGCAGCCAAGCCCGATGGCATAGCGCCGCACCGGGGCCTGAAACGATCCGGCCGATTTGGATACGTCGCGCGCCAAGCACAGATAACGCACCCCGTCAGGCGTTTCCGCCAATTGTCGCAAGAATCGGCCCGGCGTCTCGAACGCACGATGCACGTTCCATAGCGGGCAGGCCCCGCCAAAACGCGCAAACTGCAACCGCGTAGCCGAGTGCCGCTTGGTGATGGTTCCTGCCTGATCGACGCGCACAAAGAAGAACGGTATCCCCTTTGATCCGGGCCGTTGCAGGGTTGATAATCGGTGCGCAACCTGCTCGATCGAGGCACCAAAGATATCCGCCAACCGTTCCAGATCATGCCGCGTGTCCATCGCCGCATCTTGAAATGCGCGGTAGGGCATCAGGGCCGCACCTGCAAAGTAATTGGCAAGGCCGATCTTTGCGATGTCGCGTGCCTCTGGCGTGTGAAAACGTGCCAGATCCAAGGTGGCTTCCAGCAGGTCATTTTGCGTGCTTAGCGCCACCTGATACAGCAGTTGAAACCGTTGCGTGGCCCCCGTTGCGCGCCCCGAAATTGACAATGTGCCAGAGTTTGGATCAAACTGCCTTATCGCCAAATTGTTCGATATGTGCAATTTTATGCCTTGGCGAGAAAGGGTCTCTGTAGCGGTAGAAATTGTATCTTTTCTGATACCTGCCGGGCATGCATAATGTTCGGCGGCCCGGTCAATCGCATCGAGGTAATTATCGCAATAGTGAAAGAAGTCGCGCACCTCTTCCCACGGTGACGGGCGCAAGGTCGTGTCGTCGCGCCCCAAAGCCTCGTCCAGTGACGCCAGCCGTTCATGGGTTTGGCGATAGGCGCGGTGCAGCTCGAGAAAGGCGCGCGCCAAGGCAGGTGCATTCGATGCCGCCAGCCGCAGATCGGCAATTGGCGGTGACGTGGCCGAAAAAACCGGATCTGCAAGTGCCTCGCGCATGTCAGAAACGATCCGTTCGGCATCGCCCGTGGTCAATTCGGTGACGTCAAACCCGAACTCTTGCGCCAGCCCCAACACCACCGAGGCAGAAACCGGGCGATGGTTGTTTTCCATCTGGTTCAGGTAGGGCAGCGAAACGCCCAGCTTGTCGGCAAAGGCCTTTTGCGTCAGCCCCAACCGCCCGCGCACTTCGCGCAGCTTCACCCCGGCATACAGTTTTTGCGTGGCCATCAATCGCCCCCTTTGCAAAGCCACAGTGGGCTTTGCAAAGCTATTGCGTCAAGAGGTAAGGCCGATCCGCCGCGCCCGCCGCATCACGGCAAGGATCGACAAAAGCGATGCCAAGGCCGAGGCAAGCATCAATAAAATCAACGGCATCTCGGATGACCCCGGCCCCAAAAGCGCCCCGGCAAGGGCGGCAAGAGCCGCGCCGCCGCCGATCATGATCGCGCCACCAAGACCCGACGCGGTGCCCGCAAGCTGTGGCTTGATCGACAACATGCCGGCGTTGGCGTTTGGCAGCGTCATGCCATTGCCCATACCCATCGCCACCGTCAGACCGAAAAACACCACCGGATGATGCACGCCAAGGGCGGTCAGAATGGCCAAAACGGCAAGCCCGACAAAGGTAACAACCGCCCCCATCAACACCATCCGGTTCATGCCAATCCGTATCGAATACCGTCCGGCGACAAAGTTTCCAGCGGCATATCCCACTGCGGTAATCGCAAACAGCACCCCAACTTCTGACGAAGACAGCTTGAATACATTGGTTCCGACATAGGGCGCGCCGCCCAGATAGGCAAAGAAAGACCCCGACGCAAAGGCCGCGCACAAAGCATAGCCCCAGAACCGTTGCGAAGACAAAAGTTCAGGGTATTGGCGGAGTTGCGCGCCAAAGCTAACCTTGCGGATGATGGCTGTCTCGCCCAGATCGGCCCAGGTTAGCGCCAGAACCGCCACCCCCAGCCCCAACAAAAGCCCAAAGTTCGCCTGCCAGCCAAAGGCCTGATCCAGCACCCCGCCGATTGCCGGGCCAACCATCGGCACGATCGACATGCCCATGGTCACATAGCCGATCATCGAGGCGGCTTCGGCGTCTGGCACCATGTCGCGCACCACCGCCCGGCTAAGCACCATGCCCGAGGCGATCACGGCCTGCGCCATGCGGAACACCAAAAACACCGTCGCATTCGGGGCGACAAGGGTGCCAAACGTGGCAATCAAGAACAGCACCAGCGACGCCAACAGCACCTTGCGCCGCCCGAACCTGTCGGAAATTGGCCCGATCAATATCTGCAGGAACGCGCTTAACCCCAGGTACAACGCCACCGAAAGCTGCATCAGCGCGTAGGGCACATTGAACCAGGCCGCCATGCCGGGCAGCGATGGCAGAAATATATTCATCGTCAGCGCCGATAACCCTGCTAGCAAGATCAGCGTCACGATATGGGGCGGGGTGGTGCGGTCAAGAAACCGGGAAGCGCGCTTTGTCATGCTCAAGGGCTACGCTCAGGGCGTGTGGGTGTCCATTGCCGAAATGCACAAGGGGCTGTGCGCGATCAGGCCCATTTGTGAAAAATGAAAAACGCCCCCGCCGCGATCAGGGCAAAGCCTGCAAAGTGATTCCAGCTTAGGGGTTCCTTCAGGAAAAACACCGAAAACACCGCAAAAACCAGCAGGGTAATCACTTCTTGAATGGTTTTCAGCTCGGCCGCCGAAAAATAGCCATGGCCGATCCGGTTGGCTGGTACCTGCAGCAGATACTCGAAAAACGCGATGCCCCAGCTGATCAAAATCACCGCAATCAGCGGCGACGCTTTGTATTTCAGGTGGCCATACCACGCGAATGTCATAAAGATATTTGACGCCAGAAGCAGGCCAATGGTCACTAACGGAATGGGTAAATTGGGCATGGGTTTCTCGCAGGTTATTGCCGTTGTGGTGTGAAGCACGGCCGAAAAAACCGCAATGCTTTGCAGATTTGCGATTTGCGGAATGTTTCTTGGCAATAGTTTGCAAATTATCCGAAAACTGCTTTCTGCAAGGGCCGCCAGTCGCTATGGTGCGGCAAAATTCCGGGGGAGACGCTGATGAAAGATGTCCTGCAACAGCTAGAAGACCGCCGCGCCGATGCCCGCATTGGCGGCGGTGTCCGCCGGATTGCGGCGCAGCATGCCAAGGGCAAACTGACGGCACGCGAACGGGTTGAACTGCTGCTTGACGAGGGCTCGTTCGAAGAGTTCGACATGTTCGTGCGCCACCGTTGCACCGAATTTGGCATGGAGGACGATCGGCCCGCGGGCGATGGCGTCGTTACTGGTTGGGGCACGGTCAACGGCCGCATGGTCTATGTCTTTAGTCAGGACTTTACGGTTTTTGGCGGCTCGCTGTCTGAAACCCACGCGCAAAAGATCTGCAAGATCATGGACATGGCGATGCAAAATGGCGCGCCCGTCATTGGCATCAACGATTCCGGCGGCGCGCGCATCCAAGAGGGTGTGGCAAGTCTGGCTGGTTACGCCGAGGTGTTTCAGCGCAATATCATGGCAAGCGGCGTGGTGCCGCAAATCTCGGTGATCATGGGGCCTTGTGCCGGCGGGGCGGTCTATTCCCCGGCGATGACCGACTTTATCTTCATGGTCAAAGACTCGTCTTACATGTTTGTCACCGGCCCCGATGTGGTGAAAACCGTGACCAACGAGGTCGTCACCGCCGAGGAACTGGGCGGTGCGTCGACCCATACCAAGAAATCCTCGGTCGCCGATGGCGCGTTTGAAAATGATGTCGAGGCGCTGGCCGAAATTCGGCGTCTGGTCGATTTTCTGCCGCTTTCCAACCGCGAACGCGCGCCGGTGCGGCCGTTCTTTGATGATCCGGCACGGGTGGAATCCAGCCTTGATACCCTGATCCCCGACAATCCGAACCAGCCCTACGACATGAAGGAACTGATCGCCAAGATCGCGGACGAGGGCGATTTCTTTGAAATTCAGCGCGACTTTGCCGCCAATATCATCACCGGCTTCATTCGGCTCGAAGGTCAGTCGGTGGGGGTGGTGGCCAATCAGCCGATGGTTCTGGCCGGCTGTCTTGATATCGATTCAAGCCGCAAGGCCGCGCGTTTCGTGCGGTTCTGCGATGCGTTTGAAATTCCGATCCTGACCTTGGTCGATGTTCCGGGCTTTTTGCCCGGCACCAGTCAGGAATATGGCGGCGTCATCAAACATGGCGCGAAACTGTTGTTTGCCTATGGCGAGGCGACGGTGCCAAAAGTGACCGTGATCACCCGCAAGGCCTATGGCGGCGCTTATGACGTGATGGCCTCGAAACACCTGCGCGGCGATTTCAACTATGCCTGGCCCACCGCCGAAATCGCGGTGATGGGGGCCAAGGGGGCGGTCGAGATTCTGTATCGCGCCGAACTGGGCGATAAAGACAAGATCGCGCAACGCACCAAAGACTATGAGGCCCGCTTTGCCAATCCGTTTGTCGCCGCCGAAAAGGGCTTTATCGACGAAGTGATCATGCCCCATTCCACCCGCCGCCGGGTGGCGCGGGCCTTTGCATCGCTGCGTGGCAAGAAACTGACCAATCCGTGGAAAAAGCACGATAACATCCCGCTGTAGTCAGCAACACCGGGGGGATAAATGCGGGGTTTGGGCACAAGGGGCGACGGAATGCAGGCGGGGGCAGGGCGGTCATGACCGAACAGCAAGCATCCCCGCATGGGCCGCTTGACCTGTCGGTAGATGCCGACGGGGCGCAGGTGGTGCCCGGCGACGAGACACTGATCGCTGTGCCGTCGGGCCAACCCGTCACGCTGCAAGATGTGATCTGGAACGCGCCGGGCCCCGAGGGGCTGACCCTGCGGTTTCGGTTCATCGCGCCGCAGATTGCGAAAGACGCAGGGGCCATTGATTTCGACACCGCTGTCGCGGATATGAGGGCGCTCTGCGACAGCTATGCGTTGCCGCGGATTTCCGATCTGGGGCCGGTTCCGGCGCAGATTATCATCTCGTTTTCGGACGTGCCTGTGGCCTTTGGCGAGGCCGTGCCCGAAGCGACACAGTTTTTCGAGGCCTTCTCTGTTCAGGATGGCGTCTGCATATGGGAAATATTCTGATGCAAACACAATATGTTGCGAAACCCCAAACGCTGCTTGGGGGGATTGATGTAGCAGAGTCACAGGTGGCGAACTTGACCACATCGGCGTGTCAATCGGGTGCGGATTCCGCTATTGTTTCCAAAGGTCGAACCCAAGCGACCTATAAAACGTATCGGGGGCGTAGGGGGTGTACCTCATCGCTGACGACCCCCCAAGAAGACTGGAGTAGAGGATGTCGAAGAGCACGAGAATCGTTCTTGCCCTGTGCATGGTTGCCTTTGTGGCCGCTTGCGCACCCAAGGCAGAAGAAGTCGTCTATGTTGACGAGCCGGCCGTTACGACCGAGCCCGTTTTCCAAGGCAAGTACGGCAACTAATCTTTCGGGGCGGGCCAATTTGGGGGCAATTCCCCGGCCCGCCCCGCTTTGCACCGCTGCCAAAGGCGGTGTCACATGCTGAAGCATCGCGGTTTTCCGGGCCGCCTGACCGGCACCGATCATCAATTCGTCATCCGCCGCGCCAACCAGAAAACCGGCCCCGCCAAGATCATCAAGCGCGAGCGTTTTCGTGATCGTCGTTCTACCGACAAGGCCGCCGATGTGGGCTTTATGGCCGCACTTTGGGCCTGTTTTGGCGAAGAACCATTCGAGCGTGGCAATCTGGATGCGGGCCGCCTGTCGTGGCTGTTTGGCCGCGAGGTTATTCCTGCCGAAGACCCGTTTGATCCCGAAAGCTATGAAGCGATGTTGCGGATCAATGTCAAAATCGCCAAGGCCGCGTTCCCGCAGGTTTTTGCCGCCGATGCGCCCCCCGTGGTCTTTGACGATTTCGACGACGAAGATGGGGACGACTAAGCATGTTTCCGCTTAACCCCTTGGCATCTTGGCAGAAATGCGCGCATCGCAGTCAGCGTTCCGCTTTTGGCTTTGCCATGTCGGGGGGGACGCTGCATCTTGATCCAAGAGCCGCTTCCAAGCAGCAGCTGGCTCTGATCTGTCAAGACTGTTACCCTTCCCCTTCCCTTCGGCCTGGCCCCCACAGGGTCAGGCCTTTTTTACGCCATGCGCGACCTTTCGCCGCCGCCGCCCGCACGCCCGAGAATGGCTTTGACCTCGCCTTTTGGGCGCGGGATACTGTGTGGGTAAGAAAACACTCTGGAGGCCGAGTAGAATGCAAATTATCAAATGGGTTGTCGCAGCAGCCGTTCTTTCGTCGCTTGCTGGTTGCCTTGATACCGACGCCGAGCGTGGCGCGCTTGGGGCTGTCGGTGGGGCCGTCTTGTCCGAAGAAACCGGTGGCAGCGCGCTTACCGGCGCACTTATCGGTGGTGCTGCAGGCGTGTTCTGCGACGACGCAGGCGTTTGCCAATAATCACCTGACGGCCGCAACCTTCGCGGCCAACGACCCACATCCAGAACCATCCGGGCCAACCGCCCGGGTGGTTTTTTCGCATTTGCGCCCCGGACGGTCATTGAACAGACCGGGCAGACCCTAGGAGAGAGCATGTTCAAGAAAATCCTGATTGCCAACCGGGGCGAAATTGCCTGCCGCGTGATCAAAACGGCCCGCAAAATGGGGATCAAAACGGTCGCCGTCTATTCTGATGCCGACCGCAACGCGCTGCATGTAAAAATGGCCGACGAGGCGGTGCATATCGGCGCCTCGCCTGCAAACCAATCCTACATTGTTATCGACAAGATCATGGATGCCGTGCGCCAGACCGGGGCCGAGGCCGTGCATCCGGGCTATGGTTTTCTAAGCGAAAACATGAACTTCGCCGCCGCACTTGAAGCGGCTGGCGTGGTTTTCATCGGGCCACCGTCGCCCGCGATCGAGGCGATGGGGGACAAGATCACCTCGAAAAAACTGGCCATGCTGGCGGGCGTATCCACCGTTCCGGGGCATATGGACCTGATCGCCGATGCCGAAGAAGCGGTTAAGATATCCACGCAAATCGGCTATCCGGTGATGATCAAGGCCTCGGCGGGCGGCGGCGGCAAGGGCATGCGCATCGCCTGGAATGACGCCGAAGCGCGCGAGGGTTTCGAGTCCTCGAAGAACGAGGCCGCCAACAGCTTTGGCGATGACCGGATCTTTATCGAGAAATTCGTAACCCAACCGCGCCATATCGAAATTCAGGTGCTGGGCGACAAGCACGGCAATATCGTCTATCTGCACGAACGCGAATGTTCGATTCAGCGGCGAAATCAAAAGGTTATCGAAGAGGCGCCGTCGCCGTTCCTCGACCCCGCCACCCGCAAGGCGATGGGCGAACAGGCCTGCGCCCTTGCCCGTGCTGTCGGCTACACTTCGGCGGGCACCGTTGAATTCATCGTCGATGGCAACCGCAATTTCTATTTTCTGGAAATGAACACGCGGTTGCAGGTTGAACATCCGGTCACCGAATTGATCACCGGCGTGGACCTTGTCGAGCAGATGATCCGCGTTGCTTATGGCGAACCCCTGCCGTTCAAACAGGACGATCTGAAGATCAACGGCTGGGCGATGGAAAGCCGGCTTTACGCCGAAGACCCGTATCGCAACTTCCTGCCCTCGATTGGGCGCCTTAGCCGCTACCGCCCGCCGGTCGAAGGCAAAACCGCCAATGGTATCGTGCGCAATGATACCGGCGTGTTTGAAGGCGGCGAGATCAGCATGTTCTACGATCCGATGATCGCCAAGCTTTGCACATGGGCCCCCACCCGTCTGGAGGCGATCGAGGAAATGCGCATCGCTCTTGATACCTTCGAGGTCGAAGGCATCGGTCACAACCTGCCTTTCGTCGGGGCCGTGATGGACCATCCGCGCTTTGTGTCGGGCAATATCACCACCGCCTTTATCGAAGAAGAATACCCCGATGGCTTTCAGGGGGCAGTGCTGGATGCCGTCACCTTGCGCCGGGTCGCTGCCTCGGCTGCCGCGATGAACCGTGTCGCCGAAATTCGCCGCACCCGGATTTCCGGCACCATGGACAATCACGAACGCAAGGTTGGCGACGATTGGGTGGTAACGCTGCAAGGCTTATCTTTCCCGGTGAAAATCGCCGCCGACCGCGATGGCTCGACCGTGCATTTCCCCGATGGCTCGGCCCACCGTGTCACCTCGGAATGGGTGCCGGGGCAACCGTTGGCGCGGTTGGATGTTGATGGCAATCCGCTGGTGATGAAGGTCGGCAAGATCCCGTCGGGGTTCCGACTGCGGTTGCGCGGGTCCGATGTGAAATGCCACGTCCGCACCCCGCGTCAGGCCGAACTGGCGGCGCATATGATCGAGAAACTGCCGCCCGACACCTCGAAATACCTGCTGTGCCCGATGCCCGGCCTGATCGTGAAAATCGCCGTGGCCGAAGGTGACGAGGTGCAGGAAGGTCAGGCGCTGGCCACGGTCGAGGCGATGAAGATGGAAAACATCCTCAAGGCCGAGCGCAAAGGTGTGGTGAAAAAGATCACCGCAAGCGCGGGGGCAAGCCTGCGGGTCGATGATGTGATCATGGAATTTGAATAGGTCTGCGCCGAAACCCAAGCTTTTTAGGTATGGCGCAAAGCCATACGTAAAACATACGCGGCGCATACCCTGCTTTTCGTCATTTTCCCCGGACCGCCGGGCGGAAGAAAGGACACCCGATGACCGAACCACTGGATCGCTGGCGCAGGCTGGCGGAAAAGGAACTTAAGGGCCGCACGCCGGAAAGCCTGACGTGGAACACGCTTGAAGGTATCGCGGTCAAGCCGCTTTATACCGCCGCCGATACCGCCGGTTTGGCGCATATGAACACGGTTCCCGGCCTTGCCCCGTTCACCCGTGGCGTGCGTGCAACCATGTATGCAGGCCGCCCCTGGACCATCCGCCAATACGCCGGCTTTTCCACCGCCGAAGCGTCAAATGCCTTTTATCGCAAGGCCTTGGCCGCTGGGCAGCAGGGCGTTTCGGTGGCGTTTGATCTGGCGACCCACCGGGGCTATGACAGCGATCACGCCCGTGTCGAGGGCGATGTTGGCAAGGCCGGGGTGGCGATTGATTCCGTCGAGGACATGAAGATCCTGTTTGACGGCATCCCGCTTGAAAAAGTCAGCGTTTCCATGACGATGAATGGCGCGGTGATCCCAATTTTGGCCAATTTCATTGTTACTGGCGAGGAACAGGGCGTGCCGCGTGCCGCCCTGTCGGGCACCATTCAGAACGATATTCTGAAGGAATTCATGGTCCGAAATACCTATATCTACCCCCCCGAACCCTCGATCCGCATCATCGCGGATATCATCGAATACACCGCCGCCGAGATGCCGAAATTCAACTCGATCTCGATCTCGGGCTACCACATGCAGGAGGCCGGGGCGAACCTGGTTCAAGAGCTTGCGTTTACCCTTGCCGATGGCCGCGAATATGTGCGCACCGCGATTGCGCGCGGCATGGATGTTGATGCCTTTGCCGGGCGGCTGTCGTTTTTCTTTGCTATTGGCATGAACTTTTTCATGGAGGCCGCCAAACTGCGCGCCGCCCGCCTGCTGTGGCACCGTATCATGACCGAATTTGGCGCGAAAAAGCCGGAATCGTTAATGCTGCGCACCCATTGTCAAACCTCTGGCGTGTCGCTGCAAGAGGCCGATCCCTACAACAACGTGGTGCGCACCGCCTATGAGGCGCTGGCGGCGGCCTTGGGGGGCACGCAAAGCCTGCACACCAATGCGCTGGACGAAGCGATGGGGTTGCCCACCGACTTTTCATCCCGGATCGCACGCAATACCCAATTGATATTGCAGGAAGAAACCGGGATTACCCATGTCGTCGATCCATTGGCTGGTTCTTATTATGTCGAAAGTCTGACGGCGCAATTGGCAGATGAGGCGTGGAAACTGATCGCTGAAGTCGAGGAAATGGGCGGCATGACCAAGGCCGTGGCCACCGGCATGCCCAAATTGCGCATCGAGGAATCGGCGGCCAAACGTCAGGCGGCGATTGACCGGGGCGAAGATGTGATCGTCGGCGTTAACAAATACCGGCTGGCCAAGGAAGACGCGATCGACATCCTGGATATTGACAATGTCATGGTGCGCGACGGCCAGATTGCCCGTCTGAAATCCATGCGCGCCACCCGTGACCCCGCGAAAGTAGCGGCGACGTTAGCCGAATTGACCCGCCGCGCCGAACACGGCGGCAACCTTTTGGAAGCGGCCGTAGACGCCTCTCGCGCCCGCGCCTCTGTCGGAGAAATCAGCATGGCTATGGAAAAAATCTTTGGTCGCCACCGGGCCGAGGTCAAGACCCTCGCCGGGGTCTATGGTGCCGCCTACGAGGGCGACGACGGCTTTGCTGCCATCCAGCAAGACGTTGAAAAGTTTGCAGAAGAAGAGGGTCGCCGCCCCCGGATGCTGGTGGTCAAGATGGGGCAGGACGGCCATGATCGCGGTGCCAAAGTTATCGCTACGGCCTTTGCCGACATCGGTTTTGACGTCGATGTTGGCCCGCTGTTTCAAACCCCCGAGGAAGCCGCACAGGATGCTATCGACAATGACGTGCATGTGGTTGGCATTTCCAGCCAGGCGGCGGGTCACAAGACCTTGGCACCCAAGTTGATCGAGGCCTTGAAAGCGGCTGGTGCGGGCGAGATTTTGGTGATTTGCGGCGGCGTCATTCCGCAGCAGGATTACCAGTATCTTTACGATCGCGGCGTGAAGGCAATCTTTGGCCCCGGCACCAATATCCCGGCGGCAGCCAAGGATATTTTGCAGCTGATCCGTGCCGCCAAACGCTAGGCATTTGGTTTGCGCTTACAAAGGCGGGGGGCCATTCAGCCCCCCGCAGCCGGCCTAAAGTTCGATCTCGGGGGCGTCTTGCAGCAATTCGGCCGGGGTCTTGCGGCGAATGATGATATCGCCGTTTGGCTGCTTTTCCGGCGCATGATAATTGCGAATATCGCCCATCATTTCAACCAGTTGACGCAAGGCAGGCGCCATTTCATCCAGCGCCTTTTCCATCTCGTCGATCGCCGGTTCCATCTCTGACATCAGACCGCGCAACAGCAATTTTGCGCCTTCTTCCATCAGACTGAAACCCTCTTCGACCTCGGGTTTTGGGGCATCGGGCACGGTGTCCTGCGCCCAACCCGGCGACAGTGACAGCGAGATCAGCAGGGGCGGTAAAATGCGTTTCATAGCCTTAATATAGGCAGAAAAGTTCAGAATTTAAAGGTCACAGAATTACATCAAGCGTGACCGGGAAATGGTCTGATGCGGCAAGCAATGCATCGCGCAATTCGGGCGCTTTCCAGCACGTTGGGTCGTTTAGCGGGTGCCAGATCCGCCAGCTTGGGTGGGTTGCCGCCAAATCGGGCGATACCATGATGAAATCCAATAACGCCTCGAAGAACCGCTGCTTTGGCGCAAGGTAAAATCGCGCCGTCGTGGGCACCAACCCGACTTTTTGCGTCAGCGCCATTTGTGCATGTGGATCAAATAGTTGCATGGTGGGATCAGCGTCATTTCCCAGCACGATCTCGACACCCGAGCGGCCAAACATATGCTCGTATTCGTCCAAACCCGGACCATCGTTGAAATCGCCCAGCACAATCAAACTGTCGCCCGCCTGCAGGTGCCCGGCCACCCGTTGGCGCAGCCAAAGGCATTGCGCCAACTGTTTGCGACGGTTTTCAAGGTTAATCGCCATCGCATCTGCCGCGTTGCGGGCACCGTGCGGTGCCTTGGATTTGGCGTGAACCCCGATAATCCGCAATGCCCGACCCTCTGCCGTCCGCACATCAAGTTCCAGTGGCGGCTTGGAAAACCGCATCGGCGCGTTGCCTGCATCGGTATCTTGATCATAGCGAAAGGTGCCGTCAAAGCGCGGCACGGGCACATGGCGGCGCTTGCCCATCGGCTCGCCAATCGGGTCGTGCTTGGCGGTAAGGCGATCGGGATCGTAAAGCAGTGAAATTTCCTGTTCGGTTTCGCTGGGAAAGCCGGTCACGGCCCGCCGCGCACGCAGGCCATAGTGCGCCGCAAACCGTTCCAGTGCTGTGACCGAGGACCGCTTTCCGTTGGTATCCGGTGCCTCGATCACCATCACGGCGTCGGCATTCAATGCATTGAAAACAATACCTAAAGCATCCAGTTGAGTGGCGCGGCTGATTTCATATCGGGCCGAAGGTTCACTGTCTCGCAACAGCCGGGCTTGGTCGTCAAACAGACCGTTGAACCATTCGACGTTGTAGGTGGCAAAGCGCAAAGGGGCAGTCGTCATGCCGCAGCCCTTGCGCTGATTTCTTCCCAAGCGGCGTTAATGGCGATCAGGCGTCGTTCCGCCAATTTTACCATCTCAGGCGGGACGCCGCGGGCCATCATCCGGTCGGGGTGGCTGTCACGCACAGCTTGTTTCCATGCGGTGCGGGCCTCGTCGATGCTGGCGGTGGGGGCAATGCCAAGCACATCAAACGGGTCGCGCGGCGCATCTGCCACAAACCGCGCCCGCAAGGCGCGAAAACAGCATTCCTCCAGATCAAAAATCCGTGCCACCTCGGTAAGGAACCGATCTTCGTTGGCGTGATACTGGCCGTCAGCCACCGATATATGGAAAAGCCCTTCAAGCAAGTCTTTCAACACATTGGTTTCGTTGGAAAACATGGCCTTTATCTTGCGCGCATAGGCGTCAAAACCCGCCACATCCTGCCGTGCAAGGTTGAAGACCCGTGCTGCATTTGCCTCTTCCTGAGGCGGAATGGCGAACACTTGGCGAAACGCCGCCACCTCATCTCGGGTCACTTCGCCATCGGCTTTTGCCATTTTCGCCCCCAGCGCAATCACCGCAATGGTGAAGGCGACCGAGCGTTCGGGCGAACGTTCTGGCGGGTGGCGGAGCAGATCAAATACCGCGCCCAGCCCTTCGCCTTTGGCAAGAGCAGCAATCGCGTCGTTGATGAGGGTCCAGATCGACATGGCCTTACCTTACAAGCACTAGATGACACTGTCAGGTAAGGAATTTCTGCATCAGCAAAAGGTCCCACCATTGGCCAAATTTATAGCCAGCTTCGGGAATAGTGGCGGCTTCAACATAGCCCATGGCACGGTGGAATGCCCGGCCTTCGGGGTTGCCGCCCGAAACCCCTGCAATGATGCTATGCGCGCCCTTGCTTTGGGCGTGGGCCTCGATGGCCGACAAAAGCGCGCGCCCAATGCCCTGACCGCGCGCCGCAGGGCCCAGAATGATGGTATGCTCGACCGTATGGGCGTAGCCAATCCCGGCTCTGAATTGGCCATAGGTGGCAAAACCAACGGGCGCACCCGCGATGTCAGCCACCAGAAATGCTTGGTCGGCGGCCCCCCGTTCAACCAACATATTCTCCATGTCGGTCAATGTTTTAGGGGTCGAACTGAAGGTGACAAGCGTGTCGCGGATCAACGGATTCCAGATATCAAGCAGCGGTGAAAGGTCCGCCGAGGTGGCCGGGCGGATCAATCCAGCACCCGTAGCCCGTGCGGCGTGGAAAAGCGGGCGCGCATGGCTTTTGCCGGGCCCGGCACGATGACCACACGCCGGTCGCTAAACCGCCCGGCCAGGGCTTTGGTTAGGGCATCTGCCTGCGGATGGGCGATTTCCAGCTGGACTAGCCGCACCCCTGCGTCGGGCAACCGTTGTGCCGGGTGGGCATCGCCGTGCCATGCGATCAGTGCCGGGAAACAGCCGTCAAACGGCAACACGCCATCGGCGGGAACCGCCATCTGCCAGCTGAAATCGCCTCGCGTCAAAGCAACGGGAACGCCGATTCCGGCCGGACTGGCGGCAACTTCGGCTGCAAGATCGCCGCAGCGCGTCACCCAATTGGTCAGGCGTGGCTTGCCCTTGAAATGATCCAGATCGAACCAGCGTGGCCAAGCGGGGTGTGCTTCGCTGGGGTCGGAAGCAATCACTTCGAGATAAAGATCGCCAAGCCCCAACAGCCGGTTATGCGTGGCCATATGCGGGTGTTTTCCACCCCCGGCCAGCGCCACGCCCAAGGCCGCCTCAACCGCCTCTACCCCAGCTTCAAGGGTCTGCGATGCCACGGCAAGGTGATCAAAGATCAGCATTTGTCAGCTGCCCGTCACTGTGATCTTTGCCGCAGCCTTCATTGCTTGCGCCAAGGCGTTGAACCGCGCTGCTGCAACTTCGCCCATCAGCCCTTGGCCGCGGGGTGTTAGGGAAAGCTCCAGCACCGCCTTGCGCGGGTTCCATGACAAGGCACCCGCCGATTCAGGGTGATCAATCGAAAACATCGCACCAAAGCGCATGGCCTTGCCCAGCACTTCGGCCTCTTGAATTTCATCATCGGTCAGCAACCGGAACAACGGTTCCATCCGTGACCCGGCCCGACTGTTTTTATAGCGATGCAACAGAGCAAGCCCCAGAAACACCCGCCCCGGATGGTCAAGACCGCCAAGGTTGGCGCGGGTGGCGTTGTCAAAACAGGCTTCGGCCCGGTAGTCGGGGTGGGCACGCCAAGTGGTATCATGCAGCAGGCAGGCAGCTTTGATCAGGCGCAGGCGTTCGCGGGTAACCCCTTGGAATAACGGCTCTAAAAAGGTGAACAGCTTCTTGCCAAAGCCGGGAATGCGCGCCTGAGCGGCCTCGGATGCGCGGGCCGCCTCGATCAGCGGGTCGCGGGCGCGCAGGCGTTCGGGCATCTGTTCATAGAGTAGGCCCTCGCGGATACCGTAGGACGAGACGTCGATTTCCGAGGGTTTGAACACCCGCACCAATTCGCGCAACACCTCGCAGGCCAGCGGCACCAGTTCCATGCGTTCGACCCCGGTTCCGGTGCGGGCACGCAGCAACGCCAGATCGGAATTCGCAATCCAATCCAGCGTGTCAATCAACGATTTGGGGGTCATGCGGTATTCGTGCAAAACCGTCAGCGGATAGTTGCGCCGTTCCATATCGAGCCGCGCGATCACCCGCCAAGAGCCGCCCACCAGATAAATCCGCTCGCCCTCAGATTTGAATTGCCCGTGCAGGTCTTCCAGAATTCGGTCGATATGCGCCTGCCGCTTTTTCTCGGGCACTTGTTGCAGACGAAACGGACCCAACGGCGAGGTGGCGCGTTTGCCGACCTTGCCATTGCCAATGCGGGCCAATTCCATCGAGCTGCCGCCGATATCGCAGACGATACCCTTGGCTTCGGGCCAGCCCAACAGCACGCCCTGCGCCGAAAGCCGGGCCTCTTCGTCACCGTCGATCACCCAGATTTTCAACCCGGTTTCGGCCAGAACCTGCGCCTGAAAAGCCGGGCCATCGCTGGCTTCGCGCACCGCTGCGGTTGCCACCACGGTAAGGGGGGCAATGTCCATGCCTTCGGCCAACAAAGCAAACCGCCGCAATGCCACCAGCGCGCGTTCGCGGCCGCGCGGGTTTAGCAAGCCGGTTTCCACAAGGCCCTGACCCAAGCCCGCCATCACTTTTTCGTTGTAAAAATAGGCCGGACTGCGGGCCGCGCCGTCAAATACCACCATCCGGACCGAGTTCGATCCGACATCAACCACGCCCACCCGGCTAAGAGCGCGGGCAGAAGCGTCTTCAAACAGGGGGCGGCCAAACAGACCGCCGTCATCTTGGCTGTGGCCTGCGATTTCGGCAGAATCAGACATGACAGCCCTCCATTCGGTTAGCGCGGACCATGCCGCCTTGGCCGCTTGGGGTCAACGATTCCGCGTTCAGGCGGACGCTTCGTCGCGGGGGCGCGCCAGGCGTGGCACATCTTTGGCACCGGCAGTTCCGCGCCCGGAAAGCGATGGGTTATCCATGAAAAAACGGTGACAACTGAACAGGTTGTCGTCTGCAGCGTTCAATTGCCGCTCATAGCGTCCGTCGGGATGCAGCACCCAGCTTTGTGCTTCATCGGCAAGGTTAGCGGCCATGATCTGGCTGACAATCTGGTTCTTGACCGTGGGGTTGTGCGCCTCGATCAGGGTTTCCACCCGTCGGGTCAGATTGCGGCCCATCCAATCGGCAGACGACAGAAACACCCGCGCTTTTTTCGACGGCAGACCGTAGCCATTGCCAAAGCAAATAATGCGCGAGTGTTCAAGGAACCGCCCGACCACCGATTTCACCCGGATATTTTCCGACAGCCCCTTGATGCCGGGCCGCAATCCACAAATACCGCGCACGATAAGGCTGATTTTCACCCCAGCCTGTGAGGCCGCGTAGAACGCGTCAATCACATCGGGTTCGATCATGCTGTTGACCTTGCCCCAAATCTCGGCCGGATGCCCGGCGCGGGCATGATCAGCCTCGGCGGCAATCATTTCCAGCAGACGGGATTTCAGATTGATCGGTGCAATGGCAAGATTTTCCAACCCCTCGGGCTGCACATAGCCCGACAGGTAGTTGAATACCTTGGTGGCATCACGCCCCAAAGCCGCGTCGCAGGTAAAGAACGACAGGTCGGTATAGATCCGCGCGGTGATCGGATGGTAATTTCCAGTGCCGTAATGGGTGTAGGTGACAAGGTTTTCGCCCTCGCGCCGCACCACGGTGCTGATCTTGGCGTGGGTTTTGTAGTGGATAAAGCCGTAAACCACATGCGCGCCGGCCCGTTCAAGGCGGCGCGACTGGCGGATGTTGGCGGCCTCATCGAACCGGGCCTTTAGCTCGACCAGGGCAGTCACTGATTTTCCGGCCTCGGCGGCTTCGCAAAGGGCGGCCACAATGGGGCTATCATGCGAAGTGCGGTAAAGTGTTTGCTTGATCGCCAGAACATTGGGGTCGCGCGCGGCCTGTTCCAGAAACCGGATAACCATATCAAAGGTTTCATAGGGGTGATGCAGCAGCATGTCTTTTTGCTTGATCGCGGCGAACATGTCGCCTTCATTATCTTGCACCCGTTCGGGAACCCGCGGCTGGAACGGCGGCCACAAAAGATCGGGGCGGCTGGACAGCACCAGTTCTTTCAGATCGGCAATGCCCAAAAGGCCACGCACCTCGACCACTTCATCCTCGGATACCGCCAATTCCTGCATGATCAGCGTGCGCAATTCGGCAGGTGCCCCTGCAGATACCTTCATGCGGATCACTTCGCCCCGGCGGCGGCGTTTCAGCGCGGTTTCAAACTCGCGCACCAGATCTTCGGCTTCGTCTTCCAACTCGAGGTCGCTGTCGCGCAGCACGCGAAACGCACAATGCCCGCGATCAGTATAGCCGGGAAACAGCATGTTCAGATGCAACAGCAGCAATTCTTCCAGCGGCACAAAACGATGCTCGCCGTGTTTGGCGGGCAGGGCAATGAAGCGGGCGATTTGCTGGGGGATCGGCAACAACGCCTTTAGCGTGCGGTGATCCGACAGGCGTTCCAGTTCCAGCGCCAGACAAAATCCGGTGTTTGGAATGAACGGGAACGGGTGCGCCGGGTCAATAGCCAGCGGCGACAGAACCGGGAACACCTTGTTTAGAAAGTGATCTTCCAGATACTTTAGATCGCTTGAGGTCAGCTTGGATCGGGTCAGCAAGGAAATACCCTTGGTCTCCATTTCCCGCTTCAGCTTTTTGAACACGATCTGCTGCATCTTCATCAGCCGCCGGGCATCGGCGTTGATTAGGCTAAGCTGTTCGGCGGGGCTGCGGCCATCTTCGGAGGCAGTAGAATTGCCGGTGCGCACCAAAGCCCGCAAACCAGCGACGCGGACGGTGTAAAACTCGTCAAGGTTGGTGGCCGAGATTGACAAGAACCGCAGCCGTTCAAGCAGCGGCACGGCGGGGTTCGAGGCCTCGTCCAGCACACGCCAATTGAAGGCAAGCCAGCTAAGCTCGCGGTTGAAAAACCGGCGCGGACCGGTGGTCTCGCTGGTGTCAAGCTCGACCGGTTCGGGGAACGGCGCTTTCAGGAAATCTGCTTGGGTCATTTGGTTGTTATCAGTGCTTTTTGTGAAAGGATTGTGACAGTATTTACGCAGACTTAGGCCCTGTCCAGCACCTCGGCGGCAAGTTGGCGGGTAATGGGGCGGCCAAGCGCCAACGCGCGTGCATCAAGCGCCGCCACCAAGGCCCTTGCCGCCTCGAATGAACGATCCATCCGGCTGACCAAAAAAGGGATAAGGGTGGGCGGCACCGCAATCTGGCGGTCAGCGAACAGCTTGATCAGCACGGCAGATAACAGCGCGTCGTCCGGGCCATCCAGCCGGGTCAACGCCGCAGCATGCAGGCGGCTGGCCAGATCAGGCAGGCAAATCCCCCAATCACGGGGCGGGGTGGCCGCCGTAAACAGCAACGCTACCCGGCGTTCGGTCAGCAAGTTGTATAAATGAAATAACGCTTCTTCGGCCGCCGGATCGCCCGCCACCGCTTCGCAGTCATCAACGCAAACCGGGCCTGCGTCGGCCATGCCGGGCAGATCGGCTGTTGCCAGATCGGCACCCGCAATCAGCGCGGCCTTAACCGCATCGGCCCAGATGTGCGCCAGATGGGTCTTGCCTGCGCCCACCGGCCCCACCAGCACCATCTTGCCACCTGGCCAATCCCGCCAGCGATCCAAAGCCGCCAAAGCCAGCGCGTTGGCGGGCGACACAAAGAAATCTTCACGCCGCAAAGCCGCGTGCGCAGGCAGATCAAAGGCAAGCTGTCGGCTCAATCGTTATCCTCATCGTGCTCGGCGGTGCCAATCAGACCGGTATAAAGGCGGCTTGCCTGATATTGCCCGACGCCAAAGCGGGCCAGCACACCAATGGACGCCGCCACAGGCACCGCCACCAGCATGCCGACAAAACCAAACAACGAACCAAAGGCAGACAGGGCAAACAGCAGCCAAACCGGATGCAGCCCCACCGAATTGCCGACAAGGCGCGGGGTGATGACATTGCCTTCGAGGAATTGCCCCATCGCAAAGATGCCCGCCACGATGCCGATCGACATCCAGTCGCCCCAGAACTGGAACAGCGCAAGGCCAATGGCCAAGGCCCCCCCCACCAGCGCCCCAACATAGGGAATAAAGGTGATCGCACCCGCAATTGCCCCAATAATAAGGCCAAATTGCAGCCCCGCCGCCATCAGCGTAACAGCGTAATAGGTGCCCATTGCCAGACACACGCTTAGCTGCCCCCGCACAAATGCGGCCAGCACGGTGTTAATCTCGGTGCCCAATCGCCGCACAATGGGGGCATGGTCGCGCGGCAGCATGGCATCGACCCGTGCCACCATGCGGTCCCAATCCAACAGCAGATAGAACGCCACCACCGGAACCACGACAATGAAAACCACCGCATTTATCACGCCAAGCGCCGACCCGATCAGGGTTTGCGCAAATTCGCCACCTCGGGCCTGAATGGTATGGCCAATTTGCAGCAGGGTCTGACGAATGGTCGAGGTCTCATCGGTCAGCTGGGGGAACCGCTCGGTCAAGAACGCCTGCAGCTTGCGAAAAATCTCGGGCGCAGAGTTGATCAGGGCGGTAAGTTGGCTGATCAGCGTCGGGATCACGGCCAACACCAGAAGGACCGCCACCACAAGCATCGCCAACGAAATCACGGTGGTCGCGGCAACCCGGCTTAACCCGGCGGCCTGCAGCCGGTCGGCAATCGGATCCAGAAAATAGGCAATCGCCCCGCCCACCACAAAGGGCAAGATCACATCGCCCAGAAACCACAGCGCTGCCAGAATGATAAAGCCAGCGATACCCCAGTATTTCATTTGATCCCGAACAGGTAAAACCATCGGTCAATTCCCTAGCTTTGGCCTCTTGCTTTGGCTCTTGTGGCGCAGGGCGGCGCTGTCGGCAAGCCCCGCACCCTTGCCTGATAGATGCGGATCGGATACCCGATGCGCAACCCTATCGCTGATATGAGGCTATCCCATGCGTTTGACCCGCTACTTTCTGCCGGTTCTGAAGGAAAATCCGTCCGAGGCGCAGATCGTGTCGCACCGCTATATGCTGCGTGCAGGCATGATCAAACAACAGGCAGCAGGGATTTATTCGTGGTTGCCGCTGGGGTTCAAGGTGCTGAAGCGCATTGAACAGATCGTGCACGAAGAACAAGTGCGCGCGGGCCATATTCCGCTGCTGATGCCGACGCTGCAACCTGCGGATTTGTGGCGCGAAAGCGGGCGCTACGATGATTACGGTCAGGAAATGCTGCGTATCAAAGACCGCCATGATCGCGAAATGCTGTACGGCCCGACCAACGAAGAGATGATCACCGACATCTTCCGCGCCCATGTCAGCAGCTACAAAGACCTGCCCCTGACCCTGTATCACATTCAGTGGAAGTTCCGCGACGAGATGCGCCCGCGTTTTGGCGTGATGCGCGGCCGCGAGTTCCTGATGAAAGACGGCTATAACTTTGATCTGACCAAGGAAGACGCGCTGCACGCCTACAACCGGCATCTGGTAAGCTA
The DNA here is from genome assembly GCA_049696055.1 of Paracoccaceae bacterium. Classification (GTDB taxonomy): domain Bacteria; phylum Pseudomonadota; class Alphaproteobacteria; order Rhodobacterales; family Rhodobacteraceae; genus JBAVTI01. Next base: position 22,126 of record JBAVTI010000457.1, read on the forward strand.
CTTGCGCACCTATGAGCGCATGGGGCTGCAAGCCATTCCGATGCGTGCCGACAGCGGCCCGATCGGGGGCGACGATACCCACGAGTTTCTGGTTCTGGCCTCGACCGGCGAGTCAGAAGTGTTTTATGACAGCGCCGTGACCGACATTCGGCTTGGCGCGCGTGATATCGACTATGACGACAAGGCCCAGTGTCAGGCGGTGATGGAAGAGTTTACCCATCTTTACGCCCGCACCGACGAGACCCATGACGAGGCCGCCTTCAATGCCATCCCCGAAGAACGCCGCCGGTCTGCGCGCGGCATCGAAGTGGGGCAGATTTTCTTTTTCGGCACCAAGTATTCCGAGGCAATGGGGGCAACGGTTGTCACCCCCGACGGCAGCCGCGTTCCCGTGCAAATGGGTAGCCATGGTATCGGCGTTTCGCGTCTGCTGGGCGCGATCATCGAAGCCAGTCATGACGACAAGGGCATTATCTGGCCTGAAGGGGTAACGCCGTTCCACGTCGGCTTGGTGAACCTCAAACAAGGCGACGCTGGCACCGATGCGGCCTGTGACGCGCTTTACAAGGCGATGGTAAAGGCCGGTCTTGATCCGCTTTATGATGATCGCGATGAACGGGCTGGTGCGAAATTTGCCACGATGGACCTGATCGGGCTGCCGTGGCGCATCACCGTTGGCCCGCGTGGCTTGGCGAATGGGGTGGTCGAGTTGACCTCGCGCCGAACCGGCGTTTCCGAAGAAATGACCGCCGAAGCCGCCGTGGCGCGTGTGGTCGAGATTTACGCAGGGGTGTGAACGGACCAAAAATTTTACGAAATTTTTGCAGGATCCTTGAAAGGATCTTGGCCCCAGACCAGCCATAGGTGCCAAATGACCACCCGTACACCCCCCTTTTCCGGCTTTGAATGGATGATCGCCTGGCGTTACTTGCGCGCCAAGCGGGCCGAGGGCGGTGTTTCGGTGATGACCTGGATCAGCTTGATCGGCGTCACCTTGGCGGTGTTTGCCCTGATCGCAACTCTGGCCGTTCGGGCAGGGTTCAGGGCAGAGTTCGTCGATACCATCCTTGGGTCCAATGCCCATGTCTCGGTCTATTCCGCCGCTCATGTCGATGAGGCAGGGGTGACGGTGCGCGGGTTCAGCGACTACGATGCCCTTGCCGCCCGCGTGCGCGCCATTCCCGGCGTTACCCGCGCTGCCCCCTTGGTCAAAGGGCAGGTGATGGCCACCGCCAACAACGTCAACCTCGGGGCCGAGGTTTATGGTATGCGGCTGGAGGATCTGAAAACCATTCCTCGCGTCGGCGTTGGTGCCAATGCCTATGGCGACCTTGATCGTTTTGACAGCGGCATTGCCATCGGGTCGGGTATTGCCCGCGAACTGGGGTTGACGGTTGGTGACCGGATGCGCCTGATCTCGCCCAACGGGGTGAAGACAGCGTTTGGCAGCAGCCCGCGCGTTAACGCCTATGAAGTTGTCTATGTCTTTACCGCCGGTCGCTATGACATCGACCGCAGTCGGATTTACATGCCTCTTACCGAAGCTCAGAGCTATTTCAACCGCGATGGCATCGTCGATGAGATCGAGGTGATGGTGGAAAATCCTGAGTCTGTCGATAATTACGCCCCGCAGCTGATGCAGGCCGGGGGCGAAAATGCCATGCTGTGGACTTGGCGGGATTCGTCGGGGTCATTCCTGCGTGCCTTGGATATGGAGGATAATGTGATGTTCATCATCCTTTCCATTCTCGTGCTGATCGCCGCGATGAACATCATTTCGGGCCTGATCATGCTCGTGAAAAACAAGGGCCGAGATATCGGTATTTTGCGGACGATGGGGCTGACGGAAGGCTCGATCCTGCGGGTGTTTTTCATTTGCGGGGCCTCGACCGGGTTGATCGGCACCGCGATGGGCGTCGGCCTTGGCTGCCTGTTTGCGATCTACATTGATCAGGTGTTTTCGTTTGTGAACTACATCGTTGGTGGTGGCGTTTGGGATCCGTCGATCCGGGGCATCTACAATCTGCCCGCCAAATTGCAGGTCAAAGATGTGATGTCTGCGGTATCGCTGTCTCTGGGGCTATCGTTCATCGTCACCATCTTCCCGGCCCGCCGTGCCGCACGGATGAACCCGGTCGAGGCGTTGCGGTATGAGTGAGGTGATGCTGGATCTTTCGGGGATCGAAAAGGCCTACAATCGTGGTAAGGTGGCCGAAGTGGTGGTGCTGCGCCGGGCGACGCTGTCGGTGGCGCGGGGCGAGGTGGTGGCTTTGGTAGCCCCTTCTGGCGCCGGTAAATCGACGTTGCTGCACATCGCGGGGCTTCTGGATACGCCGGATGCCGGGTCGGTGCGTTTGGGTGGCGTTGATATGGCGGGGCTGACTGACCGGGCGCGCACCGAGGTTCGGCGCGAGGATGTGGGGTTCATCTATCAGTTTCACCACCTGCTGCCCGAATTCACCGCACTTGAAAACATCGTGCTGCCGCAGCTGGCGAACGGGGTGGCCCGCAAGGCCGCCGAGGTGCGGGCGATGGGGTTGCTGGACCGCGTGGGAATTGCCCCGAGGGCGGATCATCGGCCGGCGGCGCTTTCGGGCGGCGAGCAGCAACGGGTGGCGTTTTGTCGGGCTTTGGCGAACGGGCCGCGGTTGTTGCTGGCGGATGAGCCGACCGGGAACCTAGATCCCGCCACCTCGGATCAGGTGTTTGGCGCGTTGATGGAGCTGGTGCGGGAAACCGGGCTGTCGGCGCTGATCGCGACGCATAATATGGAACTCGCGGCGCGGATGGACCGGATCGTGCGGCTGGAGGCCGGGCGGGTGGTCTGACCTTGCGTGGGGGGGCTGGGCGTGGTTTCCTTGGGCAAACATAGGAGGCCGTCGATGCTGATGAAACCCGTGATGCTGCTTGCCCTGACCGGGGCCTTGGCCGCCTGTATGCCTGCGAAACCGAAGGTGCCGACCGGAGCCGAGGATTTCGCCAGCTTCTGTTCGGCCTGTCATGGGACGTCTGGAAAGGGTGATGGCGAGATGGGCGAGACCTTGGGGAAGAAACCCGCCGATCTGACGACCCTGGCCGCGCGGAATAAAGGGGTGTTTCCGATGACGCGGGTGATGAGCAAAATCTGGGGCTATGCGCGCGAAGATGGGGTGGTGATGCCCGCGTTTGCGCCGCTTTTGGACGCCGATCTGGTGCTGTTTGATGGCGGCGACGGAATCGAGACGCCGACTCCGCTGCGGCTGGTTCAGTTGGGGGAATATGTGAAGAGTTTGCAGGAATAACACGGGGTATAACACGCGTGTTATGACGGGTAAGGTATTGGTTTTGTTGGGTTTCGTGATTTTTGTTAGGGATTTGTTAAGGCGATAACACGGGGATTGGGTGCGTTATGGGGGCGGCGGCGGTGGGGTGAAACCCACACCTACTCTAGCGAAATCTGCTTAACCTCGTTTTCTGTGCCTTTCGA
>JBAVTI010000458.1:0-21283 GCA_049696055.1 Paracoccaceae bacterium
TGAATTGACGAATGCCGCCCGTTAGGGCGAGGCGCATTTCAGCGGCGGTTTTGCCGACGCCGGAAAACACGATGCGATTGCCGGGGATGCCTGCGGCACGGGCGCGCAGGTACTCGCCGCCCGAAACCACATCCATGCCCGCACCAAGATCACCCAGTAGTTTCAGCACCGCAAGATTTGACAGCGATTTCACCGAAAAGCACACAAGATGCGGCAGCGGCGACAGGGCTTGGGTGAACAGCTGATAATGCCGTGTCAGAGTGGCCGCCGAGTAGCAATAGAACGGCGTGCCAACGGTCGCGGCGATTTCAGCAAGCGCCACGTCTTCGGCATGCAGTGCGCCATTGCGGTAAAGGAAGTGGTCCATCAGGCAATGGGCCTTGTTCTAAGGAAAAGGTAAAGCGGCAGGCCGCAGGACACACCAATACCGAAGGTTGCGGGAATGGCAATCAGCGCCAGCCAGTTTCGGCGCACGGAAACCTCGGCGATGATCCAGACCGTCAAGGAAATGGCGGCAATTGTCAGATCCCACGTCAGGCCGGAGCTTGAGGCGTTGACATACCAAGCACGGGTCAGGCCTGAAAGGCCGGTGCCGGTGTCGCGCATGTGTTTCACGAACCAATACATCGGGTGGATGGCACCCCATGCAGCCAAGCCGAGGTAGATCATTCGCAAGGGCGACATCATAGGGCTGCCTTGGTGGTAATGCCGCCCATGGGCGGGGCGGCGTAGGCTGTGAGGGCCAGAATAGCGGCGGGTTTCATGTAGAGCCAACCACACCGATGCGGGCCTGACCGCTGATGCTGACGCCAGGTTCGGTGGTGGGGGCAGTGGGCGCGCCGTCGGCCCCACAAGAGGCAAGGGCAACAAGGGCGGTAATTGCAAGGATCAGGTTGGTTTTCATGGCATCCTCTGGGTCTATGCGTCGTTGCTTTCAAACCCTGCGCCCATGGGGTTTGGCCCTGAAACAGGCCTGCCTTCGCGGCCTGCGGTCAAGGGGCGCAAAAGCGCCGCAAGCGGTTTCATGCCAAAGCGGCTTTCCAGCGTGATACTTGGGCACGGACCTGATCGGGGGCGGTGCCGCCGTGCGATACGCGGCTGCGGATCGAGTTTTCCACTCCAAGGACGGAATACACCTCTTGGTTGATGCCGGGATGCACAGATTGCATTTCGGTCATCGACAGGTCAGGCAGATCGCAACCCTTCTTTTCCGCCATGGCGACCAGTGTGCCGGTGACGTGATGGGCATCACGGAATGGCAGGCCCAGCGCGCTGACCAGCCAATCGGCAAGATCGGTGGCGGTAGAAAAGCCCGATGCCGCCGATGCGGCAAGGTTTTCGCGCAGCGCCGTCATGTCGCCGACCATGCCGGTCATTGCAGCAAGGCCCAACATCAGGGTATCGGCGGCGTCGAACACCTGTTCTTTGTCTTCCTGCATGTCCTTGGAATAGGTCAGCGGCAAGCCCTTCATGATGGTGAACAAGGCCACCGTCGCGCCAAGAATGCGGCCCAGTTTGGCCCGCAAAAGCTCGGCTGCGTCGGGGTTTTTCTTTTGTGGCATGATCGAAGAACCGGTGGTCCATTTGTCCGACAGCCGCACGAAACGGAACTGGGCCGAGGACCAGATCACTAATTCCTCGGCAAAACGCGACAGGTGCATGGCGCAGATGCTTGAGGCAGCAAGGAATTCGAGGGCGAAATCGCGGTCAGACACGCTGTCGAGCGAGTTGGCGGTGGGGCGGTCAAAGCCAAGGGCCGCAGCCGTCATGTGGCGGTCGATGGGAAACGAGGTGCCGGCAAGAGCGGCAGCGCCAAGCGGGCATTCGTTCATCCGGGTGCGGGCGTCGGCAAAACGACTGCGGTCGCGGGCGAGCATTTCGACATAGGCCATCATGTGGTGACCCCATGTAACGGGTTGGGCGGTTTGCAGGTGGGTAAAGCCGGGCATCACCCAGTCGGCCCCGATTTCGGCCTGCAACAGAAACGCACGCATCAAAGCCTCGATTCCGGTCACGGCGGCATCGCACTGATCGCGCACCCACAGGCGAAAGTCGACGGCGACCTGATCGTTGCGTGACCGCGCAGTGTGCAGACGGCCCGCGGGTTCGCCGATGATTTCCTTTAGCCGGGCCTCGACATTCATGTGAATGTCTTCCAGTTCGACACGAAACGGGAACTTTCCTGTTTCAATCTCTGACAACACCGTGAGCAGGCCTTCCCCGATCGCCTCGGCATCCTTATTGGTCAGAATACCTGTAGCGGCCAACATGGCGGCATGGGCGCGCGAGCCTGCGATATCCTGCGCGTAGAGACGCTGGTCGAACGAGATCGAGGCATTGATTGCCTGCATGATCGCATCCGGCCCGGCGGCGAAACGCCCGCCCCACATGGCGTTCGCTGTGGGGGCAGCATCAGATGTCTTGGGCGTTGCGGTCATGGATTAGCCTTTGGAGGAAATATGCTGCGCTTTGGTTTTGCCATTCTTTATACGGCCTTGGTGTTTGGTGCAAATGCTGCTGCGGCGGATGTTGCGGTGGCGGATGCCCTGCGTGAAGGGGATATGAAGAAGCTGAATTTCCTGACCGAGGCCAAGCCGATGCCAGACGTCGCCTTGCTGGGCATGGACGAGGCGCCGCGCAGTCTGGCGGAATTCAAGGGCAAGTGGGTGGTGCTGAACCTTTGGGCGACATGGTGCCCGCCATGCCGCACTGAAATGCCGGGTCTGGACAGGTTGCAGGCCGAACTCGGCAGTGACAGCTTTGAAGTGGTTACCGTGGCCACGGGCCGTAACTCGGTAACCGGGATTGAGAAGTTTTTCACCGAGGCCGGGGTGGTAAACCTGACCGCGCTGCGCGATCCGACGTCGGATCTGGCGCATTCAATTGGTGTGATGGGGTTGCCGGTGACCTTGATCCTGAATCCCGACGGTGCCGAAGTTGGCCGCCTGATGGGCGATGCAGAATGGGACAGCGAAAATGCACGGGCGGTGCTGACGGCCTTGATGGCAAAATAGGCCTAGCGGCGAAGGGCAGCCACCTGTGCATGACGCGGGCAAGTAACCAGATGGTCGTTCACCATTCCCGTCGCCTGCATGAAAGCATAGGTGATGGTTGGGCCGCAAAACTTAAAGCCTTCGGTCTTCAAGTCTTTGGAAATCCGTGTGGAAAGCGGGGTTGCGGCCTGCACGTCGGCCATTGAGACGAGGCTGTTTTGCAGGGGTGCGCCGTCGAGGTAACGCCACAAGTAGTTTGAAAAACCCTCTCGCTCTTCGATCTCCAGATAAGCGCGCGCCGAGGCGATGGTGCCCTCGATCTTGCCGCGATGACGCACAATGCCGGGGTCAGCCAACAGTCGTACGATTTCGGGTTCGCCCCAGGTTGCGATGACGGAGGGTTCAAACCCGGCAAAGGCACTGCGAAACCCGTCGCGCTTGCGCAAAATGGTGATCCAGGCAAGGCCAGCCTGAAAGCCATCGAGAATCAATTTTTCCCATAAGGTGCGGCTGTCATACTCTGGCACCCCCCATTCGGTGTCGTGGTAGGCCACATAAACAGGATCGGTGCCGCACCAAGGGCAGCGGATTTCGACGTGATTTTCGTGACCTATCATGGGGTTGATCCCTTTCTTTGCAGATGCGGACAATTGGAACAAAATGTGAAATTTCACTGTGCCTTTACCTTTGTCGGGTCAATCTGTCGATGGTTTTGACGTAGACGGTAAGGGGCGGTCATGAGAACACAGGAGCGCAGGCGCGGGCCGGGCAATCTGGGGGCTGATTCCAACCCATTGGCTTTCGCGATTTCGGAAAATGACCTGCAGACCATGGCGATGGTCGAATCAGCGTTGCGCGCCAAACGATTGCGTTTGGCCTATCAACCGGTGGTGCTGTCGGCGGACCCGGATCGGGTGGCGTTCTACGAAGGCCTGATGCGTGTTCTGGATGAAACCGGCCGCATCATTCCGGCGCGGGATTTCATGAATGCGGTGGAAACCAAGGATTTGGGTCGCCTGATTGATTGTGCGGCGCTGGAAATGGGGCTGGTTACGTTGGCGCGCAACCCCGATGTTCGGCTTTCAATCAATATGTCGGCTCGATCGATCGGCTATCCGCGCTGGATGAAGACTTTGAAGCGCGGGCTTCAAGTGTCTCCTACGATTGGCGAGCGGCTTATTCTGGAGATAACCGAAAGCTCGGCGATGTTGGTGCCAGAACTGGTGGTTTCCTTTATGGACGATCTGCAACGCGAAGGTATTGCGTTTGCATTGGACGATTTCGGATCGGGTTTCACGGCATTTCGATATTTCAAAGACTTCTTCTTTGATATTATCAAGATTGATGGCCAGTTCATCCGCGGCATCCATCGCGATGCCGACAATCAAGTGCTGACGCAGGCGCTGGCGACCATCGGGCGGCATTTTGATATGTTTACGGTCGCGGAATCGGTCGAAACGATTGAAGACGCGGAATTTCTTCGCTCGGTCGGGATAGATTGCATGCAGGGCTATTTGTTCGGTGCGCCAACCATCAACCCCAACTTTGATGTGGTGGAAAGGCGCAAATCGGCTTGACCGCATGGGTGACGGGCAAGGTCGTGCCAATCTGTTTGCCTGCGTCAACCCGTGCTTGCAAAATCCTTGCGCTTTTGGCCAAGGATGCTTAGGCCTTTCTGCAATGCGGCACAGATACCCCTGCGTCCGCCATTGCATTTGGGAGAGAGGACAAGCCATGACCAACGTTGTGATCGTATCCGCGGCACGCACCGCTGTCGGCAGTTTCAATGGTGCATTCGCTGCAACCCCCGCGCATGAGCTGGGTGCCGCAGTGATCGAAGCCGTGGTTGCCCGCGCAGGTGTGGAAAAATCTGAAATAGACGAAGCGTTTCTGGGCCAGGTTCTGACCGCAGGTCAGGGCCAGAATCCGGCACGCCAAGCGGCGATCAAGGCAGGGCTTTCCATTGAATCGTCGGCCTTCACCCTGAATCAGGTTTGCGGATCGGGGTTGCGGGCCGTGGCGCTGGGCGCACAACATGTAATGCTGGGCGACGCGCGTATGGTGATTGCGGGCGGTCAGGAAAGCATGTCGCTATCGACCCACGTTGCGCACCTGCGCGCTGGTCAGAAGATGGGCGATCTCAATTTCATTGATTCGATGATCCGTGATGGCCTGTGGGACGCCTTCAATGGCTATCACATGGGGACAACTGCGGAAAACGTCGCCAGCAAGTGGCAAATCACCCGAGCAATGCAGGATGCTTTTGCTGTGGCCAGCCAGAACAAGGCAGAAGCCGCACAAAAAGCGGGCAAGTTCGCCGATGAAATCATTCCCTTTGTGGTCAAAACCCGCAAGGGCGACGTGATTGTGGATCAAGACGAATACATCCGCCACGGTGCCACCATGGAAGCGATGACCAAGCTGCGCCCGGCTTTTTCCAAAGATGGCACGGTAACGGCGGGCAATGCTTCGGGGCTGAACGATGGTGCGGCGATGGTGCTTTTGATGAGCGCGGATGAGGCGGCCAAGCGCGGTCTGACTCCGCTTGCACGAATTGCATCTTATGCGACGGCGGGCGTCGATCCGGCGCTGATGGGCTCGGGGCCAATTCCTGCCAGCCGCAAGGCACTGGAAAAGGCGGGCTGGAAAGCTGCTGATCTGGATCTGGTCGAAGCGAACGAAGCGTTTGCGGCGCAGGCATGTGCGGTGAACAAGGATATGGGCTGGAACCCCGATGTGGTGAACGTCAATGGTGGCGCGATTGCCATCGGCCATCCGATTGGGGCCTCGGGTGCTCGGATCCTGAATACTCTGCTGTTCGAGATGGGGCGCCGCGACGCCAAGAAGGGTCTTGCCACGCTGTGCATCGGCGGCGGCATGGGCGTTGCCATGTGTATCGAACGCGCCTGAAACGGGAATCGCTGCCTCTGCAGGCCTAAACCCTAGGCTGTATGCGAAAGTATTCTGCAAATTTCAAATTCGGGGCGCAACTTTGTTGCGCCCCGTTTCCATTTTCGGTAACAGGATTTCAAAGAGATAGCCTTGGAGGAGGAATCATGTCGAAAGTAGCTTTGGTCACCGGAGGATCGCGAGGCATTGGCGCGGCGATTTCCATAGCGTTGAAAAACGCAGGTTATACCGTCGCGGCCAACTATGCCGGCAATGATGAGGCGGCAGCGAAATTCACAGCTGAAACCGGGATCAAGACCTACAAATGGTCGGTTGCGGACTATGATGCCTGTGCTGCGGGGATCAAACAAGTCGAAGCCGATCTGGGGCCGATTGCAGTCTTGGTGAACAACGCGGGCATTACGCGCGATGCGATGTTCCACAAGATGACACCGCTGATGTGGAAAGAGGTGATGGACACCAACCTGAGTGGGCTGTTCAACATGACCCATCCTCTGTGGACCGGGATGCGGGACCGCAAGTTTGGCCGAGTCATCAACATCTCGTCGATCAACGGACAAAAGGGGCAGGCGGGGCAGGTAAACTACTCTGCGGCCAAGTCGGGCGATCTGGGTTTCACCAAGGCGCTGGCAGCGGAGGGCGCGCGGGCCGGAATTACGGTCAACGCGATTTGTCCGGGCTATATCGGCACGGAAATGGTGCGCGCGATTGATGAAAAAGTGCTGAACGAACGGATCATTCCGCAGATCCCGGTTGGGCGTCTCGGAGAGCCAGAAGAAATTGCGCGTTGCGTGGTGTTTTTGGCAGCCGATGAGGCCGGTTTTATCACCGGATCGACCCTTTCGGCGAACGGCGGCCAGTTCGTCGTCTGATTAAGCTTAATGGTTGCGAAAGGCCCGCGTTTTGCGGGCCTTTTTGCTTGTGTGAAGGCCGCAGGCTGCGCATCAATGCGCGCCTTACGAAAGGACGACCATGACCCGCGCCCGTGCCACCACCATTGGATTTACCGCAGTTTTGTTGTGGGCGCTCTTGGCACTGTTCACCATCGGGTCGGCACCGGTTCCGCCGCTGTTGCTGAACGCGCTGTGCTTTGGCATTGGCGGCAGCATTGGGTTGATCTGGACAGTAGCAAGTGGCGGCTTGGGTAAGCTGCGCAAAGTTTCTTGGAAGGTGTATGCCTTTGGCACGATTGGACTATTTGGCTACCATTTTCTGTATTTCACCGCGTTTCGTCTAAATCCGACAGCGGAAACCGGGTTGATTGCGTATTTGTGGCCACTATTTATCGTTCTCTTTTCGGGATTCTTGCCCGGCGAGCAGCTGGGGCGCCTGCACGTCATTGGTGCGCTGATCGCCTTTGTCGGGGCAGCGTTAATTGTGCTGCGGGGGGGTGTTGTTCTGGAGCCGGGGGCAGTGCCGGGGCTCGCGCTGGCGTTCCTGTGTGCGGTAGCTTGGGCAGTCTATTCGGTATTGTCCCGTAGGCTTGGCGCAGTGCCGACGCAATCGGTGACGGTGTTTTGCTTAGCCACGGCGGTACTTTCAATTTTCGCCCATATGGCTTTGGAAACAACGACTTGGCCTGTTGGCGCGCGGGGATGGGCGTCAGTGGTGGCGCTGGGCGTTGGCCCCGTGGGGATTGCGTTTTTTACATGGGATATCGGCATGAAGCGCGGCGATATCCAAGTTCTAGGGGTCGCATCCTATGCGGCGCCATTGCTGTCGACGTTGGCTCTGGTGGCAGCTGGAATAACAGAAGCGTCGTCCACAATCTTGATCGCGGCGGTTCTGATTGCTGGCGGGGCAGCGCTGGCGGCCCGCGCCAGCGCCAAAAAGGGTTAAGCCTGCGACAGGCGGCTGATCTCTTCCTTGATCTTCAGTTTCTGCTTTTTCATTTCGGCAATTTTCAGATCGTCGATGCCAGGGCTGCGTTGCGCCTTCACCACCATATCTGAGAGATTTTCATGCTTGCGGTGCAGTTCCTGCAGATGCGAAGCGATGGTCATGCCTTACCTCCTGTGATTGATCCGAACGAACCGATTGCACCACAGAACCTGAGTCGTGTCATCAAAATGTCACCGCCGCAGCGCAGCGATTGACACGAATTTACCTTAACTGCGCGGAAAGGTCGCTGGCATCGGCCAAGATGGCCGTTAGAGCGGCGGAATAGTTCTTCCGATCACCGTCATGCGCCTCGCCTTCGTGCATTATCAAAGGGGCGAGCAGCCGGAAAGCAGAGCGGCCACCTTTGCGCGCCTGAACGATGACGCGGGTAGCGGCGCGGTTTATCCGGGGTGCCAAGGGTAGCACAACCGCCGAACCAAGGCGCTTGTGCAGTGCGCCCAGCACTTCGGGCAGGCGATCGGCGGTAACAATCATGGTCAGCAATCCGCCGGGATGCAGACGGCGCGCGGCGGCATCGACCCAAGCCACCATTGGGGTGGTGCCCCGCAGGGCTATATCGCGCCCCACGTCCGGCGAGGGCGAGCCGGTAGCGGCGTAATAGGGCGGGTTGGCGATGACATGATCAAAACCGCGCAACAGCTCGGTGGGCATCTGCGTCAGATCGCCCTCGATCACCTCGAACGGAATGGCGGCGCGGTCGGCGTTGCGGCGGGCAAGGTCGGCATAGTCGGGCTGCAGTTCCAGCCCGGTAAGGGTAAGGCCGGGCACGCGCGCGGCAAGGCACAGGCTTGCCGTGCCTGCGCCACAGCCCAGATCCAGCACCGATTGCCCCGGCTTGGCGGGCACTGCGGCGGCCATCAATACGGGATCGGTGGCGGCGCGGTAGCCCTTAAGCGGCTGCCACAGCAGCAATTTTCCACCAAGGAAGGTATCGTCGGACAGGTCTTCGGGTGCGAACATCGGGGGCTTTCTGGGGTTTGGGCTTTCACAGCCCGGTCGGAATGTCATTGTCGGACAGCACAGCCCGCGCGCGAAACAGGTCGCGGTCATGCACCATCATGCGGCGCGGCAAAAAGCCAGACGAGCCTTCGAGGATGCTCATGTGGACGTCCATCACAAAGGCCGCTATATCCTCGCCTTGAAGAAGGGCCGAGGCGAAGGCGATGATCGTGGGATCAGTGCTGCGCAGAAGTTCTTTCATCAAGATGAGATAGTCGGCAACGGGTGCGTTTGTCGAGGGTCTGGGATCGGATTGATTGGGACGTGATGGGTTTGGATGAGGTAAGCCAAAAGCCGCATGATCGTTTGGCCGCATTTTTGGCGGACGATATGGCGCAGGTCAACGTGCTGATCCGGGAACGGATGGCATCAGAACACGCGCCGCGCATTCCGCAGGTTACGGCGCATCTGGTCGAAGCCGGGGGCAAGCGGTTGCGCCCGATGCTGACCTTGGCGGCGGCGCGGATGTGCGGCTATGACGGGCCGTTCCATGTGCATCTTGCGGCCACGGTGGAGTTTATTCACACAGCAACGCTGCTGCATGATGATGTGGTAGACGAAAGCGCCAAGCGACGGGGGCGCCCTACTGCGAACCTGTTGTGGGACAATAAATCTTCGGTGTTGGTGGGGGATTATCTGTTTTCTCGGTCCTTCCAGTTGATGGTAGAAACCGGATCGCTGCGGGTGTTGGACATCTTGGCAAATGCGTCGGCCACCATCGCCGAAGGCGAGGTTTTGCAACTGACTGCGGCGCAGGATTTGGCTACGACAGAAGCGATCTATCTGCAGGTCGTTCGCGGCAAGACAGCGGCGCTGTTTTCGGCGGCCACCGAAGTGGGTGGCGTGATTGCGGGCGCGCCAGAAGATCAGGTGCGCGCGTTGTTCACCTATGGCGATGCGCTGGGCGTGGCGTTTCAGATTGTCGATGATTTGTTGGATTATGGCGGATCGGCGGCGGTGATTGGCAAGAATACCGGCGATGATTTCCGCGAGCGCAAATTGACGTTGCCGGTGATCAAGGCCGTAGGTTTGGCCGATGCCGAAGAGCGGGCGTTCTGGGTGCGGACCATCGAAAAAGGCGATCAACGGGACGGCGATCTAGAGCAGGCACAGGAAATCATGGCGCGGCACGGCAGCATGGAAGCGGCCCGGCTAGAGGCATTGGACTGGGCGTCGCGCGCTCGGGCGGCGTTGGCGGTGTTGCCGACGCATCCGGTACGCAGCATGCTTGACGATCTGGCAAGCTATGTTGTGGCGCGTATCAGCTAAGAATTCGGGCTGAAGTGACCCACCAGTCAGGGTGGGCCGCGGCCAGACTGCGGGCGGCAGCGGTGGCGGTTAGCGGATCGCTGAATAGACCAAAGCAGGTGGCACCAGAGCCTGACATGCGGGCCATCAAGCAGCCGGGCAGGGCGGACAATGCGGCCTTGGTCAGAGAGATGACCGGGGCCAACTGCATTGCGGGGGCCTCAAGGTCGTTGCGCATCATTTGCAGGAACGCCGACAGGTCTGGCAGGGTTTTCAGTTTTGGCAGATCACGCGGCATGCCCGATCCATCACGTCGGATCAGGGCGCGAAACACATCGGGCGTGGGTATCGACACTCCGGGATTGGCCAGCACCAGCCATGCGGGTGGCAACGGGGCCGCCAAAGGTTGCAGGCCGTCGCCGACCCCGGTCATCCGCACGGCATGGCCTTGCAGGCAGACCGGCACATCGGCCCCCAATGCCAGCACCACCGCAGGCGCAGGCAGCGGCAGCCGCCACAGCGCCGCCAGTGCCCGTAGCGTGGCCGCAGCATCGGATGAACCACCACCGATACCTGACGCGACAGGCAGCATTTTTTCCAGCGTGATGGCGGCAGTACCGTCGCCCCAAAGCGCGCGGGCGGCACGCAGCACCAGATTGTCGTCACCTGCGGCAAGGGCTGCGGCTTGTGGTCCGGTAATCGTAAAGCGCAGCGCATCGGCCGCGGCCACGGTGACGCGGTCGCCCGTATCGGCAAACACCACCAGACTATCAAGCAGGTGATAGCCATCGGCGCGCTGCCCGGTGACATGCAGAGTAAGGTTGATCTTGGCCGGGGCGAATTCGGTCGTGGTCACGTCTTAGTTGCCGTCCGCCGTTTTGGCGGGCAGTGGTTTTGCGCCTTCTTCGGCCAGCACGGCATCCAGCCCGACGTCGAGTTTTTTGCGGATGCGCAGAGCGTCTTTTTCTTCGGGGTCAAACGACAGCGCGCGTTGCCATTGAAACCGCGCCTCAAGCTTGCGTCCGACGGCCCAGTAGACATCGCCCAAATGGTCGGTCACCACCGGGTCAACCGGTTCCAGTTGCGAGGCGCGCTCCATCGGTTCCAGCGCCTCGTCGATGCGGCCAAGGCGATACAGGCCCCAAGCCAGACTATCGACAATCGCGCCGCTTTCCGGGCGGGCGGCGGCGGCGCGTTGGATCATCGACAGGGCTTCATCGAGGTTGGTATTCAGTTCAAGATAGGCATAGCCGAGGTAGTTCAGAACCGCAGGTTGATCGGGCGAAAGCTCCAGCGCGTGGCGCATGTCGGCTTGTGCCAGTTCCCAGCGTTTCTGACGTTCATGGCAAATGCCGCGGCTGAAATACAGTTGCCAATCCAGACCGGAGGGGGCTTTGGTGGCAAGCTCGATGGCCGCGTCATAGGCCCCCGTCGCCTCTTCAAAGCGTTGCTCGCGGCGCAGGGCATCGCCAAGGGCCATTTGCACCATAACCCGATCGCCATTGCTACGGGTCAGCGCTTTCAATGTTTCGATCGACGCTTCGACATTCCCGGCAGCATAAAGTGCATCTGACCTTCCGATTTCGGCAATGTGATAGGTGGGGTCTGTCGTCGGGATCAGGGCATAGGTTTCGGTGGCCAGATCATGCTGGCCCAGTTCTTCCAATAAGCTGGCGGCCAACAGGATGGCTTCGGAGTGATCCGGGCGCAGATGGGCGGCGGCGCGGGCATAGCTCAGGGTAAAGCCATTCTCGGCCTCGCCGTTCAGGGCGGAGGCAAGGGTGAAAAACACCTCGGCGATGCCTTCGGACGCGGTGCGCGCCACGTCGTAGGGGATCGGTTCTCCGGCCACCAGACGGGTGCGCAGGGCATCAATTCCGGCATCACGCCCCGGGATGAAATGGGTGTCAAGCACGGCAACCGCATCAGGGTTACGCTCTAGCTGGCTAAGGATTTCGGCATGGGCGATGACTCCGCGTCGCAGCAGTTGCACCGAGCCTTTGGCGCGCCCCGACAAAATCTCATCCGCCCCCTCGTAGTCGCCGACCGCAGCAAGAGCCAAAGCCTTATGATATAGTCCAAATACCTCAAGCCCACTTGATGTGGCAATCTTGTCAAAGGCTTGTTGCGCTTCGGACATGCGGCCGTTGCCAAGTTCGGCCCAAGCCAGCACCAGTCCGTCGACCAGGGTTCCGATGCTACGGCCCGCCGCGGCGTCGGCAAGAATGCCCGCGTAGTCCTCGCGTTTGGTCTGATCCACCAGCAAGGCAACGAAGGCAGGCTGGCTCTTGACGCCTGTCTGCTGCAACTGACGTCCGATCGCTGCGGCTGCGTCAAACTGACCCAATCCCATATTGGCGATCACGGCACCTTCCAGCAGTGCAGGGTTGGTAGGGTCAGAGATCAAAGCCCGGGCATACCAGCCTGCTGCGGCGCGGTAGTCGCTTTCGCTCCCGGAAATGCGGGCGGCGAGATAGGCCCCGGCATCCGACGTGACCGGCTTTGTGGCATCTTGCGCCAAGACCGGGGCAGGGGTCAGCAGGGCCGCAAATGCCAAGGCAAACAGCGGGCGCGGGGTCAGTTTGGGCATCTGGGGCGATCTCCGGTCATACTGCCGTGCAAGCTAGTGCCCGAACCGGCGCAAAGCAATGCGGGGCGGCCAATTCACCACCGCGCAAGCATCAGATCGCGCAAATGTCACCAAACCCGGTTACATGTTCGGGTAATTCGGGCCGTCGCCGCCTTGGGGCGTGGTCCAGTTGATGTTTTGCGACGGGTCTTTGATGTCGCAGGTTTTGCAATGGACGCAGTTTTGAAAGTTTATGACAAAGCGGGGGTCTTTTCCGGCTTCTGCAACAACTTCGTAAACGCCCGCCGGACAGTAGCGTTGTGCGGGTTCGGCGTATTTTGGTAGATTGACACCAATCGGAATGCTGGCATCGCGCAGTTTCAGGTGCGCGGGTTGGCTTTCTTCGTGGTTGGTAAAGCTGAAGGCGACATTGGTCAGCCGGTCAAATGACAGCACACCGTCGGGGCGTGGATAGTCGATCGGTTTGTGATCCGCTGCAAGGCCGGTGGCTGCGGCATCGGATTTGCGGTGGCGCAGGGTGCCAAATACCGTCAGACCAAATGTGTTGGCCCACATGTCGATGCCGCCGCCCAAAAGCGAGGCGATCAGACCGAATTTCGACCACAACGGTTTGACATTACGCACTTTTTTCAGGTCACGCGCAATCGGTCCTGATCGCAACTCAACCTCATATGCCGTTAGCTCATCGCCGCTGCGTCCGGCCTTGATGGCGTCAAAGGCGGCCTCGGCGGCAGCCTTGCCCGACAGCATGGCGTTGTGGTTGCCCTTGATGCGCGGCACGTTGACAAGCCCCGCCGAACAGCCCAGCAGCGCGCCGCCAGGGAACACCACTTTGGGGATCGACTGCCAGCCACCCTCGGAAATTGCGCGCGCACCGTAGGCCACGCGTTTACCGCCCTTCAGCAATTCGGCAATCATCGGGTGATGCTTGAACCGCTGGAATTCCATATAGGGGTAGAGGTGCGGGTTTTCGTAGTTCAGGTGCACGACAAAGCCGACATAGACCTGATTTTTTTCAATGTGATAGATGAAGCTGCCACCACCCGCATTGCTTCCCAAGGGCCAGCCCATGGTGTGGGTGACGCGACCAAGATGGTGCTTTGCAGGATCAATCTCCCAGATTTCCTTCATGCCAAGGCCGAACTTCTGCGGGCAATGGCCTTTAGACAGCGCGTATTTGGTGATCACTTCCTTTGCCAGCGATCCGCGCACGCCTTCGGAAAGGAAGACGTATTTACCCAATAACTCCATGCCGGGCTCATAGTTCGGGCCGGGGGTGCCATTTTCGGTCAGGCCAAACTCGCCCGCGACCACACCGCGCACGTCGTTTTTGTCGCCGTAAACCAAGGCGCTGGCGGCCATGCCGGGGAAAATTTCTACCCCCAGCGCCTCGGCCTGCTGGGCCATCCAGCGGCACACATTGGCCATCGACACGATATAGTTGCCATGGTTGCTCATCAGCGGTGGCATCGGGAAATTGGGGATGCGGATCTGCCCGGCTGGCCCCATCATGTAGAAATTGTCCTCGACCACCGGGGTGGTGATCGGCGCGCCACGGGTTTTCCAATCGGGTATCAGCGCATCAAGACCCGAAGGGTCCAGCACCGCACCCGACAGGATATGCGCTCCTACCTCAGAGCCTTTTTCCAGCACCACCACGGTCAGATCGGCATCCAATTGCTTCAACCGGATCGCCGCAGACAGACCTGCAGGCCCCGCGCCCACGATCACAACATCGTATTCCATCTGCTCGCGCGTGATATCGGACATGGCTTCCTCTTTGGCGGCTTTGTGCTTTCGGCACAACTTGGCTGAAAAAACGTAAGTCGGGTTTGCCCGAACTGCCCGGCGGGGTCAATCGTGACGCAACATCAAACCGCCGCATCGCGGCATTGGCGAAACATTATTGCGTAACCTCGCCAATGCCGTGTGTCGGTTGCGGCATTCCTCTTGCAATTACCGCCCTAAAGGGGTCAGGTGCATGAAGAAATAGGTAAAAGGTCATAGCCCTGATCGGCTGTGACTTTGTCTTTTGGTGCAGAGGCTGATGGAAAAGATTCCGATGACCCGCGCGGGCCACGCCGCGCTTGACAGTGAATTAAAGGTGCTCAAGTCGATTGAGCGGCCTGCGGTGATCCGTGCGATTGCCGAGGCCCGCGAACATGGCGACCTTTCAGAGAACGCCGAATACCATGCAGCGCGCGAAAAGCAGAGCTTCATTGAAGGCCGGATCAAGGAATTAGAGGCGATTCTGTCGCTTGCCGAAGTGATTGATGTCGCCAAGCTGTCGGGTGCGATCAAATTTGGCGCGACCGTCACTCTGGTGGACGAAGACACCAACGAAGAACGCACCTATCAGATTGTGGGCGAACCTGAGGCCAATATCGAGGCGGGCTTTCTTAACCTGCGTTCGCCACTGGCGCGGGCCTTGATTGGCAAGACCGTGGGCGACAGTGTGGATGTCAAAACCCCCGGCGGTCAGCGCAGCTATGAAGTGCTGAGCATTCGTTTCATCTGAACCCGACCCTTTCGTGCAACAACTGGCAGGACACCCGATGGCCGAGCCACTCGATAAGCCAAATATTCATACCCTGCGCCTGAACGACGGTGAACAGGCGCGACTTTCTGCGACCGAGGTTATGGCGCTGGCGCTGTCACTGGTTTGGGTGGTGGCGGTGGTTAGTTATGTCATCAGCGGTCGCAGGGTCGAGGGCGAAGGCGTGCTGGGTTTGGTAATGACTCTGCTGGTCGTGTTCTTGCCGCTGGTATTGATCTGGGCTGCGGTGACAACCTTGCGCACGGTTCGGGCCCTGCGGCTCGAGGCGGCGCGGCTGCAAGAAGCGGTCGAGGCAATGCGCGATGCCTATGTTATGGGGCAGCGCGAAGGCGGGGGCGGCACATTGCGCCCCACGGTCGAAAAAAAGCTCGAAGAAATCGCGGCGGCACAACGGCAAACGGAATCGGTGTTGGCGACCTTTACCTCGCGCCGCGATGGGACGCAGGTAATCGCCTCGGCTGATCGTAAAGCCGCAATGATGGTGCCACGGTCTCAGCCCGCAGATGAACAACCGACCCTGGCGCTGGGCACCCCGGCAGAAGACCTGCGGGCACCGCTTTCCGTGGCGGACTTCATCACCGCTTTGCAGTTCCCCGAAAACCCGGAAGACAAAGAAGGGTTTCGCGCTCTACGTTTGGCACTCGAGGATCGCAATGTTGCCCGTCTGATCCGCGCAGCGCAGGATGTGCTGACGCTATTGGCGCAAGAGGGCATCTACATGGATGACTTGAAGCCTGACCGCGCCCGCCCCGAGATTTGGCGACGCTTTGCTGGTGGCGAACGCAGCAGGGCAATTGCCGGGCTTGGTGGCATCCGCGATAGGTCAAGCCTCGCGCTGACCGCCAGCCGGATGCGCGAAGACCCGGTGTTCCGCGATGCCGCGCACCATTTCCTGCGCACCTTCGACAAGACCTTTGCCGAGTTCGAGAAAAACGCCAGCGACGCTGAACTGGCCGACCTTGCCGAAACCCGCACAGCGCGCGCTTTTATGCTGTTTGGCCGGGTGACGGGCACGTTCGATTGATTTCCTGCGGATAAAAGTCAAACCAGCGGCTTGACCATTACCGTGGCGGCGGAAAAACCAAAGATGTGGCGCAGCGGGCCGATCTGGTCTGTGCGCGTGGTAAGAAAGCCCAGCCGTTCGTAAAGCTGCTTTGCCCGCCAATTGGTGTCGATAACATCAAGGCGAATTGCGCCATACCCAAGCGCGCGGGCCTCGGTGCAAATGGCATCAATTAAAGCCGAGCCTACGCCGCAGCCTCGGGCCGTTCGGGTGACGCAAATGCCGTCAATCAAGAAGCGTTCGTTGTCGACCTCTTGTTGCAGCATCCGAAGCACCGCCGCGCGCCACAGGGCACCCGCAATGCCATACACCGCACGCAGATCACGAAAATCGCCATCGGCAAAGGCACCTTGCGGCGTTTTAAAGCCAATCAGCCCCAAAAGCGCACCCCTATCGTCGATGGCGCAAAGGGCATGGCTAGGGTTGATCACCCGACCAAGATACCGCAGCGCCATAGCGTCCGGTCCCATCACTGTGCCAAGCTTTCCCCCGAACGCTTGCCAGTAAATCGCGGCCGCATCGGCGCGCAGATTGGCAGGCAGCCCACGGATGATGGTATAGTTCATGCCAGTTCCGCCAGCAGCGCTTCGGCATGGGTCGCGCCCAGGATCCAACCTTCTTCACTGCGGCCCGGCCAATCGGGGATATCGCAAAGCAACGCATCAAGCCGACCAGACTGCGACAAGCGCCACAGGGCACGGGCAAGCAGCCGCACTTGTGCGGCATCTTTAATTTCGCCAGTTTTCATCGCCGTGTTGACGGCTTTGTCGATAAGCGACGGATAGACTTCTGCCAGAACAAGCGGGCCATGTGGCGCAACAAAAGGCCAAACTGCAGCCTGCTTTGACAAGCGGTGGATCATCGGCAGGCCCATAATGGCCTGCGATCCAACCGATCCCGTCGTGTAAAGCTTCCACACAGACTGGGCACGCGGCACGACAGTCTCAACCAATCTTCGTTCGCTCAGACCAAGCGCCGGGTAATCAACCGCTTTGGTAGGTGGCAAATCGGGCAGCGGCTGGCTGGAAGGCCTGCCCCAGAATGGGCCAGAACCTGGAAACCGCCTATTCATGTCCTGGGCGGTCTTGAAACGGAAATTCTGGTTGTCGGGGCCGTCGGTTACGTGGTTTTCCAGCCATTGCCAAACCGCCTGCGCCTTGGGGGTTCCGGTGAGGTGTTGCGCGAATCCCGCAGGGTAGCCCAAAGGGAAATCGAAACCTGCCAGCACCCGCCGCCCCGCCTGACGTTCGGCGTGCAACACGCCCTTCAGGGCGGTTTCGGCGGCGTGGCGGGTGCGATGGTAAGTGGCTTGCTCGCCCGTTTCTCTGCAAACCCCAATCCAGATCGCATCACTTGACGGGCGCGCGGGCGAGGGCGTGGCCGAGGCCGACCAATCGACAACGATTACGGTATCAAATGCTGCGGTCATCGCGCCATCAACGCTTCGGCGCGGGCAAGATCGGCTGTGGTGTTCAGGTTGAAAAACGGGTCGATGGCATCGAACTCGAACACGCAGGTCGCCGCATGGTGACGGGCTGCAAACGCCATCAATCGCGCCTCTCCCTGCGCCAGCCAGACGCGCAGATCATGCCGCAATCCAACCGGCCAAAGGGCAAAAGTCGGGTGATCGCGGCCACCGCTGCGGGCAATGGCCGGGCCACCGCCCCCTGCAAGCCAAAGCTGCGGCACCAGATCGCCGGGAAAGAACGGGGTATCCACGGCAACCGTCACAAGAGCATCTGCCCCCATGCTCGCGGCCCAATCAAGGCCAGCAAGCACGCCCGACAGGGGCCCTTGCGGTGCATCATCAGCCAAGACTGGCAGTCCAAGAAAGGCCAGCCGGGCAGGGTCACCATTTGCACTAATAGCGACGGCTTCGACCTGAGGTTCAAATCTCTCACACACATGCTGGACAAGGGGGGCACCTGCCAAGCGCAGCAGCGCCTTGTCAGCACCGCCCATGCGACGGCCCTGACCACCCGCAAGAATAACCCCGACTGTCCGCAAATCTTGCCGCCTTTCGTTCGCCACAGCACCCCTTAGACTGTTTGGATACTGCGTTTTTCAGCCTTGATGAATTGCTTTTCGCCAATCGCGCGGATGCGTTCGCGTTTTATCAAGATTGTCTGACACGCATAGGCCTTGGGCCATTTATTTACGCCGATGCAGGTTAACGACTGCATGCTCTCTGTCCAAGCGGTGCTGACACCGCCAAAGCAATGAACCGCAAAATGCCGATGCGGGGCATCCCTGACGCCTGATACCGAAGACTATTGTTGCATGCATACACGGCGCCGGCCTGTTTGCGTGCGCTGCGAAAAGGCCAAATATGGTCTTGCGCGCCAAGCCTGACTACCAATGAAGATAGGGTTTATCTTACTCTGGCAGGGGTGGCGCAATTCTTCGCACCCCTGCCAACGGGCAATTACTCCTGAGCGTGAGCCGTTGCTTGCACCAAAAGAATGCCATGATTGTTGTCGGCATCCTCGTCACGGATCACACGGGTCGTCACGCCCGGCAGTTTTTCGAACGCATCCATCAGCACTTTTGGATACCAGGTTTGCGGCAACGATTCGAACCCCGGTATCTGGCGCAGGATCGCGGACGTGGCCTTTGTGCATTGTGACTTTGGCACCGCGCCATATTCCTGCACCCGACGCAGCACCAGTTCGGCGATTTCGGGCGACACAACTATGGTTTGTTCGACGACCCGGTAGGTAACGCGTGCGTGGTAATCGATGTAGAAATTCACCATCTTGTCGGTCATGCCAAAATGCACGTCATTGCGTTCTGCCAAACGTGGCAAGGTCCAGCTTCCGGCGGGATCGAACATAACCCGTTGCGAGCCGTTTACCAAAAGCCCGGCATGAGCGCCGCCACCGCTACGATTGTTGATCACGGTATAAAGCGTCAATGCAGGCGGGCCATCATCCACATAGCGCGCGGTCTGAACCGCCTCGTCCGGGGCCCAAGTGGAATCGCCATTACAGGCGGAAAGCGCAAGCAATGCAACAAAACACAAAATAAGGCGGCGCATCGGCGGTCCTTCAATTCTCTATTGGGTCTTCTTCGGGCAGGTGGCGCGGTCAGGCGTTGGCCAGCGCCATGAAAATCAGCACGCCGATCGAAATCACCGCACCCCATGTCACCATGCGGATAAAGCCGTGAAAGGTTTTTTCCTGCGCCCGTGTATCCATGCTGCCATGCTTGTAGTCGGCCATCGTTGCGTCTCCCTTGCTGATCGCTGTCTTGCCCAATAGCCGATTCATTTTGCACTGTCACGTCTGGCATTGCGGCACGGATATCGGGATCAGGGCTTGGTGGCAGGCTTGCCATTCCCCGGCGTTGTCGGGGCATCGGCGGTTTGGGGTTCATCCCAATCCTCGGCCAGACGAAATCCGATGCGTCGGGCAGGTTCTGCGGGTTCGGCACGCGCCGTTGCCCGCAGCATGACGTTCAACTGCGTGACATGCTGGATCAGCTGGGTCTTGGTGCCACCGTCATCGCGGCCATAAAAGGTGACAATATCGGGGTCAAAAAAGCCAAGCCCCTCAATGCGCAACACCCCCACCTCACCGCCGGTAAATCCGATGGCAACCTCGTGCCGGGCGTCAAGTTGCTCTTCAAAGTTCTTGATATATAGGATCAACCGTTCATAGGCCCATTCAGCGGGGCTTTTCTGATCGATCGGTTTCTTGGCAAGGGCCGCAGGCAGCGGCTTTTGTTCGGCGCTGGCGGGCGTGCAGGGGTCAGCATGCACCGCGCGCCCACATGGAATGGCCGTGGCCTCATAGGCCTCGACCGAAGTTTGGATTTTATCGCCGTTCATGTTCGCACCCTGTTCAGGCCCGCAACCATTGCCACGCGCCACCTGCCCCCAAAGAACGCTGCACGGCCCCGCGACGCAAGAGATAGTTCAGGTGAGCCACCGCCTCGACCAAAGCGAGGCCATATTCTGCATCGCCAATCTGACGTTTGAACAATGCCGGAAAACACGCGACGGCGGTTTGCGGTTGGGACAGATGATCAAGCAGGCGGTCAATGGCGCTATGGTGATTCTGGATCATCTGGGTCAGGCGCAACGGCAGGCCGGTGAAAGGCAGCTTGTGCCCCGGCAAGATCAGGTGATCGTCGCGGGCATGCGGCTGAAAGCGGGCGCAACTGTCCAACCAATCGCCCAACGGGTCGGCGTCGGGCTCGGTCGGGTAGACGCCGATATTTGGGGAAATCGACGGCAAAAGCTGGTCGCCGCCGATGATCAGGTTGTCGTCCATACTCCAGAACGTCGCGTGTTCCGGGGCGTGGCCGTCGCCCGTCCGCACACTCCAACGCCGCCCGGCCATGGAAATCTGGTCGCCTTCGGTGATGCGGGTAAATCCAAGCGGCAGCGGGGCCACAACATCGGCAAAGTTGAACGGTCGTTCCATGGCGCGTTTTGCAAGGCGGTCTGCATCCATGCCTGCCGCGCGCCAGAACCCAAGCGATTGCGGCACCGGTAGCGGATGTTCGTCCAGCGTCAACATGCGGGCGTAAAGCCATGCGGTGCGGGTGGTCGTCAGTTCCGCGCCCTGTGATTGGAACCAGCCTGCAAGGCCGATGTGATCGGGGTGATGATGCGTGATCACAACGCGGCCCACGGGTTTGCCGGCCAACGGACCTGCAAGCAGCGCACCCCAAATGGCGCGGGAG
Source organism: Paracoccaceae bacterium (assembly GCA_049696055.1). Classification (GTDB taxonomy): domain Bacteria; phylum Pseudomonadota; class Alphaproteobacteria; order Rhodobacterales; family Rhodobacteraceae; genus JBAVTI01. Next base: position 20,952 of record JBAVTI010000458.1, read on the forward strand.
CGGCGGCTGTCCATGCACGTATCAATCAGGGTCCAACTGTCCCCCTCATCCAGCGCATAGATATTCACATGATCCAGCGCCATTGGCAGCGGCAACCGTAGCCAAAGCACGCCGTCGGCGATGCGGATCGCCTCTGCCTCGGCTGGAGGCGTGGCAAAAGGATAGCGGATGCTGCCGGGCGCGTGGTTCACGCCTGCAAATCCGCCGTCGAAAGCGCGTAAAGTTCTGCCGCGCCAAGCCGGGTCTGGGCCAGCAGGGCAGCATGTTCCGGCAACAACCGCTTAATCGCCACCCGGGCAAGGGCAGTGCGCGCGCCGTTGCCACCTTCGGCC
>JBAVTI010000459.1:0-8875 GCA_049696055.1 Paracoccaceae bacterium
CGATTATTGACGATACCAGCCTGACGGTGGCCAAGGCCTATGACATGCTGCCCGCCGATGCCTATATGCCGGACGGTCGCACGCCTGCACATTCGGCAACCGTGCGGACGGTGTTCATTGTGGGACCGGACAAGAAAGTGCGGTTGACGATGGCCTATCCGATGTCGGTGGGGCGGAATTTCGCGGAAATTTTGCGGGCGCTGGATGCGGTGCAGGCCACTGATGGGGTGCCGATTGCGACCCCCGCAAATTGGGTGCCGGGGCAGGATGTGATTGTGGCGCTGTCGTTGAACGACGCGCAGGCGGAAGAGCGGTTTGGCAAGCTGGATATCAAGCTGCCGTATCTGCGGTTTGCCAAAGCACCGAAGTAAGGCTTTGCTGATATTGCGGGGGGGGCGCTGGAAACGGCGCCCTTTCGCGTTTGGGGGGGTGGTTTGGGGCTATAGCCGCTTTTCCATCACGAAACGGTCGAGGGTTTCCTGGGCGATGGGGACGCTTTCCTTGTGGGTGATAGAGAAGCCCATGGCGGTGAAGGCGGGCTCGGCCATCACGCTTGCATGCAGCCAAAGCCGCTGCTCGCCCGAACGGCGGGCTTTGGTTTCGAGGTGGGTATAGAGGCGTCGGAACAGGCCGGTATGCTGTGCCCAAGGCCGGATGAAGGCGAAATCTATGTAGCCTTGGGGGGCGAGTGTCATGAAGCCCAGGATCGTGCCGTCTTGTTCGGCGGCAATGATGTCTTGGTCCGCAAGGCGCGCGGACCAACTGGTGCCGTCAGGCGGTGCGGGAACCCAAGCGGCCTTTTGAGCTTCGGTATAGCGGCTTTCACCCCGGCGAACGGCATCGAACATCACCGCGCCCAGCGTTTTGTAGTCGCGTTGATCGGCCCATTTGAAGGTGATTGCCGACTTCAGATTTGCGGATTCCCGGGGGGTTAGCGCGCCGCTGATCTGGGCCATGACCAGATCGACAGCGGCTTCGCGCGTGACATCGCCACCTGCGGATTTTCGCAACCAGAGGCCGTCAATCAGGGCGCTGATGGCAAGGGATAGTTGCCGTAAACGGTCGGGTGTCAGGGCGCCACCAAAGGCAGAGGCGAGGTTGGAATTCAGGCGGCGGTAAAAGATGCGCTGAAGCCGGGCGTATTGCGGGTTTGTCGCAGCGGCGGCGCATACTGAAAGCCACGCGTTGGCGGTGTTGCGATCATAGGCAGAGGCCGGAAAGTTGCCTTCGACTATCGCCACCAGACGATCCCACGGGGTGCGGGCGGCATGTAGGCGGGTGATCACGTCTTCCATCAGGATGCGGTTATTGTAGCGCACCATTTCAAACAGCACCTGATCCTTGCCGGTAAAGTAATAGGCAAGGATGCCGGGCGACATGCCCGCCTCGGCGCAGATACGGGCGGTAGTCAGGCCCCCCAACCCATGCGCAAGAAATACCCGATGCGCCGCAGCGATCAGTTCGGGACGACGGATATCGTTGATACGGGTGCGTTTAGCCTGTGGTGCCATGGGGTCTGCATAGCAGGACAATTTATTGAATGCTCATACAATATTTTGTATTGACGCACAGGAATTGTCGAGTCACCATTTAATAATGACATTCGGGGAGGAATGAATCATGCGGAAAGTGTTGCGGAAATTATGCCTTGGCACAGCGTTGATGGCGGTTGCCGGGGCTGCGCAGGCGGCGGACCCTGAGGCCTGCAAGGCGGTGCGGATGTCGGATCTGGGCTGGACCGATATCGTGCTGACCAACACGACGGCAGAGATCCTTTTGACCGCCCTTGGCTATCAGCCAAGTCAAACCTTGCTGGGGTTGGATGTCAGCTTTGTGTCGCTGCGGGCGGGCGATATCGACATTTTTCAGGGCAATTGGCGGCCCGTGCAGAACGACCAGTACAAAGAATTCTTCGATGATGGTTCGGTTGAGGTGTTAAGCCAAAACCTGGATGGCGCAAAGTTCACGCTGGCCGTGCCGAAATATGTGTCGGACGCCGGTGTGAAAAGCTTTGACGATCTGGCAGCGCACGCCGAGCAATTCGGCAGCAAGATTTATGCGATCGAGCCGGGATCAAACCAGCCCTTGCTGGATATGGTCGCCGCGGGGCGGCATGGTCTGGGGGATTGGGAAATTGTGGAAAGCAGCGAGGCGGGGATGCTGACGCAGGTCAGCCGGTCGGTGCCTGATCAAACATGGGTGGTGTTTCTGGGGTGGGAGCCGCACCCGATGAACCTGAACTACGAGTTGACCTATCTGGATGGTGGTGACGCAGAGTTTGGGCCGAACTTTGGCGGTGCGACGGTGCATACCTTGTCGCGGCGGGGCTATGCGGCGGAATGCCCGAACGCGGCCAAGCTGTTTTCCCAGTTGGTGTTTGATTTGAATTACGAGAATTTCGGGATGCAAAAGATCATGGGCGACGGGATGTTGGCCCCAGAAGCCGCCAAGGCGATGATCGCGGAGCGGCCGGAATTGCTGGACGGTTGGCTGAAGGATGTGACCACGCTTTCGGGCGAGCCGGGGCTAGCGGCAGTGAAGGCGGCGCTGGGTCTTTGAATGGAAACCATGCGCGCGGCCGTTCTTGACGGCTTTGGCCAGCCCCTGCGGCTGACCCGTTTGCCGGTTCCGGTACCGGGGCAGGGCGAGATACTGATCAAGCTGGAGGCAAGCGGGGTTTGCCACAGTGACGTTCATATCTGGCAAGGCGAGACCAAGCCCGCCCATGCGCCTGACCCGTTCATTTTGGGACATGAGGGGGTGGGCGTGGTGGCCGGGGTTGGGCCGGGTGTTTTGGGCTGGCGCTTGGGCGAGCGGGCGGGGGCTGCGTGGATTCACGATACCTGCGGTCTGTGCGAGATGTGTCTGAGTGGGCACGAGTCGTTTTGTGCGGCGCAGCGGGCGCATGGTTTTGACGTGCCGGGGACATTTGCCGAGTATGTGGTGGCGCAGGCCGACTATGCGGTGAAGTTGCCCGTGGGCGACGCGGCGGGTTTGGCGCCGCTGATGTGTGCGGGGTTGACGGCCTATGGCGCGCTTGAACGGGCGGGTTTGCGCCATGCCGAGACCTGCGCGGTGTTTGGCTGTGGCGGTCTTGGGCAATATGCGGTGCAGTTGGCGGCGCGGCGCGGGGCACGGGTGGTGGCGGTAGACAGTGATCCGGCCAAGCTTTCCCTTGCGCGGGCGATGGGGGCGGCAGTGGCCGAGATCGGTGGGCCGGGTTTGGCGCAAGCTTGGCAGGCGGCCAACCGGGCACATGTGACGATCAACTTTGCACCCACGCCGCATACCTGGGCGGCGATGGTCGCGGCAACCCGGCCTTTGGGGCGGATTGTGGCGGCGGCGATGGTATCTGAGCCCGTGCCGTTGGTGCAGGAATGGCTGACGTGGACCGGGATCACCATCACCGGCACCAGTGTCGGGACGCGGGCACAAATGGCCGAACTGATGCATATTCACGCTGAGGCGCCGTTGCATAGCGAAGTGGTGAAGATCTCATTGGACGGGGTTTCCGATGCGCTTGGCCAATTGGCGGCCGGAAAAGCCAAGGGTCGGTTCTGCGTGGAATTTTAGGCGGCGGCCGCTGCGGTATGTCGGTGCTGTCTTGCAATGCGGGAGGGATGCGCGCGCGGGCTGGATAAGCTTGTTTCTGCGGGGTGCCAAAGATATACACATCACGAACAATTCAGGACCGTTCATGAACTATATTTTTACCCCCCCGGCGACTCCGAGTCTTTCGCGTTGGCGCACACTTTACGGCCAGGAAAAGAACATGTCGGTGCTGCGGGCGCTGGAATACGAGGCGCTGACCGCGCATCCGCTGTCTGGGCGGGTGCTGGATGTGGGGGGCGGGGCGAATGCGCGTTATATGGCGCATGTGCCGGCGAATGTGCAGGTGGATTCCGTCAACATCGACCCGGCGATCAAGCCCACATATCTGATCAAACCCGGCGATCCGTTTCCAGTGGCGGACAATACCTATGACTATGTGATCTGCATGAACACGCTGGAGCATGTGTATGATGGCGTTGCGGTGTTGAAGGAAATTCACCGCGTGTTGAAGCCAGGCGGAACGGTCTATGTGACGGTGCCGTTCATCTTTCGCATCCATGCCCACCCGGATGACTATTTCCGCGCGACGCCAAGCTGGTGGCGCGAGTCCTTTGACCGGGTGGGGTTTGCGTCGCTGACGCTGCTTCCGCTGGTGTGGGGACGGCAGACAAGTGCGGGGTCAATCTCGGGGTATGGCAAGCTGTTGCCGCGGTTTTGGTTCCATGTGGCGCATCTGAAAGACCTGGCCTATGCAAAGGTTACTGGAATGGGGGCCACCTATGACGGGCGGCGGGGCGAGCGGATCTGCGCCACCTCGAACGGTTGGTTCATGGCGGGCGTGAAATAATGGGCGAAGACGCGAGCACGGTTCGCCACACCCCACAGCAAGGATAGACCTGATGCGCATTGATGCGTTCCGCAACGCCGAGGCTGCCATTGCCGAACGGCTTTCCACCGCCACATATTGCAAAATCGTCAACCAGCACAATCGGCTGCGTGGCAAGGCGCATCAGATTGCGCCAGCGGTGGGAGAGCCTGAGGCGTTGCATGTGGTAAGTGACGCTGATGGGCAGATCGTGATCTGCCGCCGGGGCCGCCACAACCGTTACAAGCGCGGGATCATGGCGGGGGTAGACCGGCTGGCGGCGGATTACCATTTGAACAGAATAGCCGATCTGCAGGGCGGCTTGTTCATCGATTGTGGGGCCAATGTCGGCGAGCTTGGGTTGTGGGCGCGCGCGCGGGGGCACCGCTACATTGCATTCGAGCCGGAAGCCTATGAGGCGCGGTGTTGCGATCTGAACAACTTTGGCGGTGAGGCCAAGACATTGCGCAAAGCGCTGTGGCACGAGGAAACCGTGTTGCGGTTCTATAACCGGGCCGAAAGCGCCGACAGTTCGGTGCTGGCAAGCGATGGGCCAGAAAGCTTTGTTGAAATTCCGGCGACGACGCTGGATGCGGCTGTCTCGTTTGAAGGCGTGACCGGGCCGGTGATCTTTAAGCTGGAAGCCGAGGGAGCCGAGCCTGAGGTTCTGGAAGGTGCCCGCAAAAGCCTGGAGCGGATTGACTGGGTGGCTGTGGATTGCGGCTATGAGCGGGGCCCGCAGAAGGCGCATACTTTTGTGGAAACCAACACGTTCCTGCAAGATCACGGTTTTCGGCTGGAGGCGGCGCAGTTTCGGCGTGTGACAGCCCTTTACCGCAACACGAGGCGCTAGGGCATGTGGCCGTCTTACGTCATCAACCTTGCGGCCAATACCGTGCGGATGGACAGTGTGGCGGCGGTGCTGGGCGGGCAGGCTATCCCGTTTGAGCGCTTGGATGCGGTGAACGGGCGGGCGTTGTCGGCAGCAGAAGTGGCGCGGGTTTATGATGCACAGGCCAATCGGCGGCGCGGGCGGCATGCGTTGTTGCCGGGGGAAATTGGCTGTTATCTAAGCCATATCGCGGCGTGGCGGCGGATTGCGGAAGGCCAGGCCGCGGGCGGGTTTATCTTTGAGGATGATATAGCGGCGACCGAAGATCTGGGCGCGGTACTGGCCAGCCTGTCGCAAGATGGCGGCAGCGATTGGGACATGGTCAAGCTGTTCACGCTGGACCCGGAACCCAAGATCGTGCGCGAGCGGATGCTGGGGTTGGGGCAGCGTTTGGTGGTGCCTTACAAGGTGCCAACCTGCCTGATGGGCTATGGTCTGACCCGTAAGGCGGCGCTGCAGTTGGTTGCACGGGCATTGCCGTTTTTTCGCCCGGTGGATGAGGATCAGAAATTTTTCTGGGAAACCGGGCTGCGGGTGGCGCTGGTTTTGCCGGCACCGGTGTTGCTGGGCGATCAGCAAACGGTGACCGGCACCATCGGCAATGCACGGCGCGAGGTGCCAAAGGCGGGGATGATGCATCGGCTGCACGGCTTGCGCTATCAGTTGGGCTATCGCGCGGCGCTGCATTGGCACCGCTGGCGGGAACGGAGCGCGCGATGACAGAGCCACGGGTATTGCATCTGCATTTCGGCAAGGATGGCGGGGCAGAGCGATTTTTTGTTAATCTTGTCAACGCGTTGGGGCGGCGGGGTGTCGAGCAACGCTTTGTGATCCGGCCCAACCGCGCCTGGCGGCCCGAGATCGAGGCGTTGGGGCCGATTATCGAGAACAATTATCGGCGGTTGTCGTTGTCGGCACCGATTTTGGAATGGCGGGTGCGGCAGTTGTGCAAGACCTGGCAGCCCGATGCGGTCATGTCGTGGATGCCGCGCGCCTCGCGGTTGATGCCCGATACGCCCGGTGCGGTAAAGCTGGCGCGGCTGGGCGATTTTCCGAAGAACCTGAAGCATTTCGGGCGCTGTGATGTGTTGGTGGGCAATCTGCCGGGGATCGGGGCGCGTTGTCGGTCGCTGGGCTGGACCAAACCGATGGTGACGATCTCGAATTTTCCACGCCCGATTACGCCGGTGCCGGTGAGCCGCGCCAGCCTTGCCACGCCTGAAGATGCGTTCCTGATCGTGGCGGGGGGGCGGTTTGTGCCGCGCAAGGGGATGGATCTGGCGATACGGGCGGCGGCGCGGTTGCCCGGCGCGTGGCTGTGGCTGCTGGGCGATGGGCAGGAACGCGGGGCGCTGGAAGCGTTGGCCAAAGAGCTTGGCGTGGCGGATCGCACGCGGTTTGTCGGCTGGGTGGCGGAACCTATTCATCATTTGGCGGCGGCGGATGCTTTTGTGATGCCCTCGCGGCACGAGCCGTTGGGCAATATGCTGCTGGAGGCGTGGCAGGCAGGGGTGCCTTCGGTTTCAACCCGATCTGAGGGGCCGGATTGGTTCATGCGCGATCGCATCGACGGGCGGGTGGTGCCAATTGACGATTGCGATGGGCTGGTGGCGGCGCTGGCGGAAATTCGCGGCGATGCGGCATTGGCTGCGCGCTATGTGGAAAATGCGCGCGGGCGGCTGGACAGCATGTTTAGCGAACGGGGCGTGGTGGACGCGTATCTGCGGCTGTTTAGCGGCGATTTGTCGGACCCCGCCACGTCGACCGCATGAAGGCGCTGATCATCAATCTGGACGGGCAGGATGAACGGTTGGCCTTTCAGGCCGGGCAGTTGGATCGGCTGGGTATTGGCTGGGAGCGGGTGGTGGCGACGACGCCCGCGACGCTGATGCCTGCTGCGGATGATGGCTTCTGGCTACGCTGGGAGCGGCCGATGAACGCCGCCGAAAAGGCGTGTCTGGCATCGCATCTGGGGATCTGGCGGCGGATTGCGACGGGCGATGCACCCATGCTGGTGCTGGAAGATGATGCGATGCTGTTTCCCGGGGTGGTTAAATTTCTGAGCCAAGTAGCTGGGTTACAGGGCATTGACCATATTTCGCTAGAGACGCGTGGGCGCAAGAAGCTGCTGGGGCGGTTGCATACTGCGGCACCGATGCGGCGGCTTTTTCAAGACCGCAGCGGGGCGGCGGCTTATGTGTTGTGGCCAAGCGGCGCGGACAAGCTGGTGGCGCGGGCAGAGCGGCAGGCGGGGCTGGCAGATGCGGTAATCTGTGCGGCGTATCTGCAATCCTGGCAGGCGGACCCGGCACTGGCGATCCAGTTGGACCAATGCGCGCCGCATGGGCTGGCGGTGCCAATTGCCGTGAAAAGCAGCATTCCACCAACGGATCGCAACGCGCGGGATGGGATGGATGAGGTGATGTGGCGCCGGTTTCGGCAGCGCCGGTTTCGGCATCAATGGCGGATGGCGCTGCGACGGATCGCCTGCATTGGGCGGGCATCGTCGAGGGAAGTTGAGATTGATACCGGGGTGTGATCTGGGTGTTGGATAGAAAAAGGCCCGGACAATCGTCCGGGCCTTTGTTTTTTGGGCTTACGCTTCGGCGGTTTCTGCGATTTCCAGACCAGTTTCCTGATCGACCATCTTCATGCCAAGGCGCACCTTGCCGCGATCGTCAAAGCCCAGAAGTTTGACTTTCACTTCCTGGCCTTCTTTCAGGTATTCGTTCGGGTGCTGCAGACGCTTTCCAGCGATCTGGCTGACATGAACCAGACCGTCACGCTTGCCAAAGAAGTTCACGAACGCGCCGAAATCGACCAGTTTCACCACTTTGCCAGTGTAGATTTGCCCGATTTCAGGCTCTGCCACGATCGACCAGATCATGTCATAGGCCTTTTTGATCGCTTCGGCCGAGTTCGAGGCGATCTTGATCATGCCGTCATCGTTGATATCAACCTTGGCGCCCGAAAGCTCCACGATCTCACGGATGACTTTGCCGCCGGAACCGATAACTTCACGGATCTTGTCGGTGGGGATGGTCATCGTCTCGATCTTGGGGGCGTATTCGCTGAACGCCTGAGCCGAGGTCAGGGCCTTGGCCATTTCGCCAAGGATGTGCAGACGGCCTTCGCGCGCCTGCTCTAGCGCCTGTGCCATGATTTCCGGGGTGATCCCGGCAATCTTGATATCCATCTGCATCGTGGTGATACCGTTTTCAGTGCCAGCCACCTTGAAATCCATGTCGCCGAGGTGATCCTCGTCGCCAAGAATGTCAGTCAGAACGGCATAGCGGCCGTCTTCTTCAAGGATCAGACCCATTGCCACGCCAGCGACCGGGAATTTCAGCGGAACGCCCGCGTCCATCATCGACAGCGAACCACCGCAGACCGATGCCATCGACGACGAGCCGTTGGATTCGGTGATCTCGGACACCAGACGGATGGTGTAGGGGAAATCGGTGGCAGCAGGCAGCACGGCCTGAAGCGCGCGCCATGCCAGTTTGCCATGACCGATTTCGCGACGGCCCGGGCTGCCTACGCGGCCAACTTCGCCCACCGAATAG
>JBAVTI010000460.1:0-5432 GCA_049696055.1 Paracoccaceae bacterium
AGAAGGGGGCGCGGGGTCAGGTTGAGAGGCCCCCCGCTGCAAGACCCAGCGACAGGATCGCCAGCCAAACGGCGGCGACGCGGCGCAGGATCGGGGGCAGGGATGCGGCGGGTCTTGTGGGGCTGGCTTGGCTGACGCCGGCCCCGATTGCAGCCCAGATGCCTGAGGCGATCAGCAGCAGGGCGGCAAAAACCAGCAGCCGTGCGGGGATGGCTGCGGGGGCGGGTAGCAACACGAGGCCAATGATCAAGGCCTTGGGGTTGAGGAGGGTCGTGGTGATCAGGCTGCGGGCGGTGACACTGGAACGGTGGGATTGCACCGATGGCAGGTGCCACAAGGTAACAGCCAGTTTGGCCACCCAGATCGCCGCGGCGATAGCGACCACCGGGCGCAGGGCGGGCAGCGCGGTCAGGGTTTTGGCACCCAGAAAAAGCAGCGGCAAAACCATGGCAAGGTAGGCAAGCAGCACCAGAGGCAGCAAGGTCAGGGTGGCACGCAGGCCGCGTTCGGCACCCGATAGTGCAAGCAGGGTGTTGGTTGGGCCAGGCGATATCAACAGCGCGCCTAGGGCGAGGGCGAGTTCGGGCAGGGGCATGACACTCCTTAAGGCATTGATCGCTGAGGATAGCGATTAGCCGAATATGCCTTGAGCCTTATCAAAGAGCGCGGGCGACCGGAAGTTGGCAGTCGGCGATTTTTGGAGTGCGGTGGTAGCTTGGGGGCCATGCGGATTGGGGATGGTGTAGCAATGGCAAAAAGGGCGCAGCCTTGCGGTGCGCCCTTGGCTTTTATCCCGGTCGGGTTCAGTTGTCTGAGCGGGTAAGGCCCATGGCATAGATCATGCCGGCCAAAGCGCCGCCCGCCAGCGGGGCCACGATGAACACCCACAGATCGGCCAAAGCTTTGCCGCCCACCAGAACCGCAGGGCCGAACGAGCGGGCGGGGTTGACCGAAACACCGGTGACATTGATGCCGACCAGGTGGATGGCGGCAAGGGTAAGGCCGATGGCAAGGCCCGCCATGGCACCAGGTGCGCCAGCGGCGGTGGAACCAAGGATGACGGTGACAAAGATAAAGGTCATCACGAATTCAAACACCAGAGCGGCGGTCAGGCTGTATTCGCCCAGATAGCCTGCGCCAAAACCGTTTTGGCCAAGGCCATTGGCGGCAACGGTGTAGTCGCCATTGCCACTGGCGATGACCATCAAGATCAGAGCCCCGATCAGCGCGCCCGCGCATTGCGCAATGGCGTAGCCCACGAATTCGCCGATGGTCATGCGGCCTGCCGTCACCATGCCCAGCGACACGGCCGGGTTAAGATGCGCCCCGGAAATCGCCCCCAACCCATAAGCGGCGGCAACAATCGCCAGACCAAAAGCCAGGCTGATGCCCAGCATTCCGATTTGCGCGCCCATCAGGACGGCGGACCCGCAGCCAAACAGCACGAGGATCAACGTCCCCAAAGCCTCGGCGATCAATTTCTTTGACATGTACACTCCTGCGCGTTTCACATTTCAAGCAAAGCGGATGCACTTTGCGCCCTGGCCCCCTGCGCGTTACTGCGTCTGGTTGCCTATGGGGTGGAAAAAGCCTAACTGGAGGGGATGCAGCCTGTCAGGGGGAAAAACCTTTGCGCGATCTCAAACTGCCCGAACAGCGTCACCCGGAAAAGGCGCATAAGCCCGATAATGCGCAGCCGAAAAAACCCGACTGGATCAGGGTGAAGGCCCCGACCTCGCAGGGGTATAAGGACACGCGCGATATCTTGCGGGCCAACAAGCTGGTGACGGTGTGCGAAGAGGCCGGTTGCCCGAATGTCGGTGAGTGCTGGTCGGCGGGCCATGCGACCATGATGATCATGGGCGAGATTTGCACGCGAGGCTGCAGTTTTTGCAATATTGCCACCGGCAAGCCGACGGTTTTGGACACGTTCGAGCCGGGGCGGGTGGCGCATGCGGTGCAGACGCTGGGGCTAAAGCATGTGGTGATCACGAGCGTGGACCGCGATGATCTGGAGGATGGCGGCGCCGAGCATTTCGCCCAGACCATCCGCGCCATTCGTCATCGCAGCCCCGACACCACGATTGAGATTTTGACGCCCGATTTTCTGAAATGCCCGGCTTGGGCGTTGGAAAAGGTGGTCGAGGCGCGGCCTGACGTGTTCAACCACAATCTGGAAACCGTGCCGGGGCTGTACCCGACGGTGCGGCCGGGTGCGCGGTATTTCCACAGTCTGCGGCTGTTGCAGAAAGTCAAGGAACTGGACCCCACGTTGTTCACCAAATCGGGGATCATGGTGGGATTGGGCGAGGACCGCATCGGCGTGGGGCAGGTGATGGACGACATGCGCGCGGCGGATGTTGATTTTCTGACCATCGGCCAGTATTTGCAGCCGACGCCAAAGCATCATGGTGTGGATCGGTTTGTGACGCCTGATGAGTTCAAGGGCTATGAAAAGGCGGCCTATGGCAAAGGGTTCTTGATGGTTTCGGCCACGCCGCTGACGCGGTCAAGCTATCATGCGGGCGATGATTTTGCCCGGCTGCGGGCGGCGCGGCTAGAGAAGCTGGGGCGCGGTTAAAGCGGTGTTGGCGGGGATATGTTCGTAAGGATTCGCGTCAGGCCGGGGGGATAAAGGGTTGCTGGATCGCGATGAAGGCGGGCAGCGCTTCCATCGTCTCGACATGGCGGGCAAGGGCAAGGTTGACGGTCCAGTCGGGCAGGGCCGGATGAGCCTCGGTTAAAAAGCGCAGGGCACAGGCGACGGCGATGTCGGCGTGGCTGATCTGGTCGCCGAACCAATAGGGGCCGGGGCGGGTGGCGCGGTCTTGGTTCAGGGCGGCCATTGTGGCGGTGATCTGAGTTTGACAGCGGGATACCCATGTATCCGAAACGGCGCTGTGCAGGCGGTGTTCGTAGAACAGGCTGACCGCTTTTTCCGCCAAGCCGGTACCAAGGGTGGCCACATGCAGCGCGCGGTGGCGGGCGGGCTCATTCAGCGGGAACATCGCGCGATCTGGCGGCACCATGCTGTCAAGATAATCCAGCATCATGTGGCTGTCGGTGATCACAAAGCCATCGTCAAGGATCAGCGTTGGCACCCGTGTCAGCGGGTTCAGGGCACGGATTTTGTCGGCATCCGTAAACACCGACCACGGGCGATGTTCAAACGGCAGCTCATAAAGCGTGAGGGCGATGCCAACGCGGCGCACAAACGGGCTGTCATATTGACCAATCAGAATCATGGGAACCTCAAGGGCTATTCGACGGCGGGCACTTTTTTCAGATAGGCGGCGATTGCGGCGCGGTCTTCGGGGGAAAGATGGGCGGTATTGGCGATCACGTCGACCATTGACCCCCCGGCGCTGTCAAATTCCGGGGTAAAGCCCGAGGTCAGATATTCGACGATATCCGCCTCGGACCAGGTAAGTTTGGCCGGGGTGATATTGGGAATTTTGCCTTTGCCATCGGGGTTTGGCCCGCCTGCAAGCCAGCGCGACATGGTGCGCCCGCCAAGCATGTTGCGCGGGGTGTGGCATTCGCCGCAATGGCCCAAGCCTTCGACAAGATACTGTCCGCGCTGTTCAATCGGGGTCAGGCCATCGGTGGGAACGGCGGGGGCGTCTGACAGGAACAGAAGTTTCCAGCCGCCCAGCGACAGCCGGATATTGAAGGGAAAGCCTAACTCGTGGGGGACATTGACGCGGTCGGACTTTGGCAAGGTGTCGATAAAGGCTTTCAGATCAACGATATCTTGCAGGCTGGCATGGGCATAAGAGGCATAGGGAAAGGCGGGGTAGTAGTGTTCACCCTTGGGCGAGGTTCCGTGCAGCATGGCGTTGGCTAAATCGTGCGCCGACCATGTGCCAATGCCATTCACCGGATCGGGAGAAATATTGGGGGCGATAAAGGTGCCAAAGTCGGTGACGAATCGTTTGCCGCCCGACAGCACCAAAAGGGCTGCACCCTCGGCCTTGTCGGCGGCGTGGCACGACACACAGCCACCAATCCAGAACACCGTCTCGCCGTGCTTGGGGTCGGGTGTCAGCGCCGCCACTTGCGCTGCATCGGCGGTTGTCGGACGGGTGATCAGCAGGAAAGCCCCCGCACCAAGCAGGCCCAGGACGCAAAGGCCAAGAAATAGTCGTTTCATGCTTTGTTTGCCCCTGAGAGGTTGATGGTTTGGTGCAGGGATAATGTCTTATTCTTCGGGTTTGCGATAGACCTTGTGGCAACCGCCACAAGCCGCACCCAGAGCCGCCATGCCGCCTTTAAGTGCCTCAACATCGGTGCCGGCCACGGCTTGCATCGCAACCGATGCCTCGTTCAGGGCGGCGATTTTGGTCAGGAAATCAGCCTCGTTGGCCCAAAGTTCGGGCAGCGAAAAGCTGTCGGCGGCTTTGTCGACTTCGGAACCCGCGGGGAATTGATCCATGCTGATCACCGAGGCGACGGCTGCGACATTGGCGGCGGCTTTGGTGGCGATGGCGGCATCATAGGGGGCTTCGCCTTTGGCCATAGCGCCCATTTTGCCAAGGTCGGTCGCCATTTGCAGCATCAAGCCATGGCGGGTTTCAACCGCATCGGCAAACGGTTCTTCAGCCGCTTGTGCCATGGCGCCAAACGCGGTTAGTGCGGCAACAGCCGCGAAGACGAAGTGACGTTTCATATCAGCATTCTCCGAGAATAGGGGGTGAGATCGGCGTATCCTGTGCCGATGGGATAACCCGCCGAAGCTGACAGTAAAATGAAAAACCCGTGTAATCAGACCTTTGCCGGAACAACCGGACTTTGGTCTGAAGATTTCAGCGCAGAGATGCCGATTTCAGTGGCGGGGCAGGCGATTTGTTGCCAGCCAGTCTGGCCAGCCCACCAGCCGCTCTATTGCAACCAAAATCAGACATAGGGCGACGGTGCCGAGCACCAGTTTTACCCGTGCGGAAGACTGTGGATGTTTGGCCCATTTGACCATGCGGACCAGCCAGATCGGGTTCATTCGGCGGGTTCGGTAAAGCGGACCTTGCCAATATAGGGAAGGTTGCGGTTGCGTTGGGCAAAGTCGATGCCATAGCCGACGACGAATTCGTCGGGGATTTCGAACCCTGTCCAGGTTGCCCGAATATCGACCTCACGCCGCGTGGGTTTGTCGAGCAGGGCGCAAACCTCGATCCGGGCGGGTTCGCGCGATTTCAGAAGGCGGATCACATGCGACAGGGTGAAGCCGGTATCGACGATATCTTCGACCACCAGCACGTCGCGGCCTGCAATCTCGCCGCGCAGATCCTTGAGGATGCGTACCTCGCGCGAGGAAGTCATGCTGTCGCCGTAGGACGAGGCTTCGAGGAAATCGACCTCGATCGGCAGATCAATTTCGCGCACCAGATCGGCGATGAAGACGAACGATCCACGCAGCAATCCGACGACGATCAGCT
>JBAVTI010000461.1:0-5444 GCA_049696055.1 Paracoccaceae bacterium
AACCCGGACTTCTGCGCCAATGGCGAATGCGACGATGGTATTTTTCTAGGCTTCCTGCAAGAAACCGCCGCCAAGATGACCGAGGACACCGTCATCGTCTTGCATCAGATCGGCAGCCACGGACCGGCCTATCATGTGCGCTACCCCGACACCTATGATGTCTTCCAACCTTCTTGCCAAACCGGTGAATTCAAAGATTGCTCGACCGAAGAAATCACCAACGCCTATGATAATACCATCGCTTACACCGATCATATTCTGGCACAGACCATCGACTTCCTCGATAGTCAGGACCGGGTTCTGCCCTCGCTGATCTATGCCTCAGACCACGGCGAGTCGCTTGGTGAAAATGGCCTGTTCCTGCACGGCGCCCCTTATTTCATGGCCCCCGAGTTTCAAACAAAGGTGCCCATGCTGATCTGGATGTCTGATGAATATCAATCCGCGTTTGGCATAGACGATGCCTGCCTGAAGGCCAAAGTCGATCTTCCGATCAGCCATGATAACTGGTTCCACTCGATCCTTGGCATGATGGATATTCAAACCGAAGTCCGCCAGGATGCGCTTGACCTGTTCGCAGGTTGCCGAACCCCTGCACCATAAAAAGGCGCCGCTATGTCCGATAACACCCGCCAAAAGCCCGCCCGCATTACCGGGATCAAGCATTTGTTTGCCGCCCTCACCTATTCGATTGGCGGCGTTCGCAGGCTCTTGGCCGAGGCCGCCTTTCGCCACGAAGTATTGGGCGGCGCCATCGTTCTTGGTCTTTTGTGGGTAACCGACGCCTCCGCTGCCGAATTCCTGATCTTTGGCCTGCTTTTCCTTTTGCTGGTCGCCGTCGAGGCGCTGAATACCGCTATCGAGTGTATTATCGACCATCTCTCACCAAATTGGTCAGAATTTGCGCGTGATACCAAAGATTTAGGCTCACTTGCGGTGTTCTGCCTGCTTGGTGCGAACGCCCTGTTCCTGGCCTACGTATTCTTCACCTGACGCTTGGCCTGAACCGACCCCACGTCCCGCCCGACCACACACCACAGGTTGACACCACCCCGCCCCCGCCCGATAGAAACGCATCCGTCCCCGGAGGCCAAAATGCCAGACCTGACCCGCGTCCTTGATCATGCCCGCATTGCGGAATTGCCCAATCCCTATTTCGGCAAGGTGCGCGATTGTTACGATCTGCCGCCCGACGCCAGCGGCATGGCACGGCGTATCCTGATCTCTTCAGACCGTATTTCCGCTTTCGACCGCATCCTTACGGCCATCCCCTACAAGGGCCAGGTGCTTACGCAAACCGCCCGCTTCTGGTTTGATCATACCGCCGATATCTGCGCCAACCATGTTTTGTCCTATCCTGACCCAAACGTGGTAATCGGCCAACGCCTGACCATTTTGCCGGTCGAGATTGTGGTGCGCGGCTATCTTGCGGGCACCACCGGCACCTCGATCCTGACACTTTACAAACAGGGTCAGCGCCAGATGTATGGCCATACTTTCCCGGACGGCCTGCGCGACAATGCGCCGCTGCCTGCCCCGATCATCACGCCCACGTCAAAGGCCTTTGACGGTGGCCACGATGAACCCCTGACTGCCGCCGAAATTGTGAAATCCGGCCTTCTGACCCAAGCCCAATGGGACGAGGTTGCCACCAAATCGCTTGCTCTGTTCGCCCGTGGCCAGAAAATGGCAGCCGAACGTGGGCTGATCCTTGTCGATACCAAATACGAATTTGGCACCGATGCCGCTGGCAATATCCTGCTGGCAGATGAGATCCATACCCCAGACTCCAGCCGCTACTGGCTTGCATCTGGCTACCGTCAGGCCTTTGAAAACGGCACCCGCCCGCCCAGTTTTGATAAAGACGTGATCCGCTCTTGGGTTGCGGCGCGCTGCGATCCCTATAAAGACGATATCCCTACAATTCCACCAGAGATGATCGCCGCGACAGCGCAGGTCTATATCGACGCCTACGAGGCGATCACCGGACAGCCATTCGTCGCAGATACCACGGGCGACACACCGCTGGCTCGAATTCGTGCCAACCTGGCACCCTATTTCACGGCCTAGCCTTTGGTAATCGGCACCCGGCGTTCCGCAGCCACAGCTTCGGGCGCTTTTTTGGGTAGGGTCACGGTAAGAACCCCGTCTTTCATTTCCGCTTTCACCGCTTTTTCGTCGGCGTCCGACGGCAGGCGGAAGCTGCGGCTAAAGCTGCCAAACTGGCGCTCGCTGAAATACCACGTCTCGCCTTTTTCTTCGCGGCTCGTCTTCTTTTCACCGCGAACCGACACAACGCCATCTTCAACTGTCAGATGAATGTCGTCTTCGGCCACACCCGGCAATTCCATCGAAATGCGATAGCCTTTTTCGTCCTGCGACGCTTCGGAAAGTGGCGCCAGCCAATCGGCCAACCGAGAACCAGCAATACGAAACGGCTCATAAAGTGAGGGCCAGAACCCAGTAGTTGACGATTTCTCGACCATTTTGGTTTCTCCTCTGGAATTGATTTTAGTGTTTCCAAATTGCCAACGATCCTTTGTCGTCGCATTGACGGATATCAAGCCATTGCCCTGCGGCAGTCATGCCCCTAAAACCACACAAACGATGAAGGAAGACACCCATGATCCTTAGTTGCGGCGAAGCCCTGATTGATATGTTGCCCCGGACCAGTACGCTTGGCGAACCGGCATTTGCACCCTATGCAGGCGGTGCTGTCTTCAACACCGCCATTGCCTTGGGCCGCCTTGGTGCCCCTGCTGGCTTCTTCTCTGGCCTGTCAACGGATATGCTGGGTGAGATTTTGGCAGAAACTCTGTCCGCCTCTAAGGTCGATACTTCCTTCGCCGCCCGATCTGACCGCCCGACAACCGTGGCCTTCGTCAAACTGGTCAACGGTCAGGCGACCTATGCGTTTTACGACGAAAACACGGCGGGTCGGTTGCTTGCCCTTTCTGATTTGCCCACCCTGCCCACCAACGTAACCACTTTGTTTTTCGGTGGCATTTCCCTTGTGAACGATCCCGCCGCCAGCACCTACGAGGCCCTGCAAGCCCGCGAAGCCCCCAGCCGCGTTACCATGATCGACCCCAACATCCGCCCCGGTTTCATCACCGATGCAGCCACTTACCGCGCCCGCATCACCCGGATGATTGCCCGCGCCGACATCGTGAAACTGTCGGACGAGGATTTGCACTGGCTGATGGGCGCTGGTGATTTGACAGCCCTCGCCCGTCAGAGTATAGCCACTGGCCCCAAGCTGGTGTTCCTGACCGAAGGTGCCAAAGGTGCGCGCGCCGTCACGGCCAGCCAAGACCGCTTTTGTGCCGCCCAAAAGGTGACCGTCGCCGATACCGTGGGTGCAGGCGATACCTTCAACGCGGGCACTTTGGCGGCCCTGCACTCTGCTGGCGCGCTGACCAAAGCCGCCTTGGCAAATCTGCCGGATGCCACTCTCGATGCAGCCCTCAGCCTTGGCACCCGCGCCGCCGCGATTACCGTTAGCCGAGCGGGGGCTAACCCGCCTTGGGCCAACGAGCTTTGATATGCGCGCCTTAATTCAACGGGTTACCCACGCCTCTGTTGCCGTTGACGGTCAGACCACTGGAGAAATCGGCCCCGGATTACTGATCCTGATCTGCGCGATGGAGGGCGACACCGAAGCGCAGGCCGACACGCTTGCCGCAAAAATCGCCAAACTTCGCATCTTCAAAGACGCCGATGGCAAGATGAACCTCAGCCTGCGCGATACCAAAGGTGCTGCCCTGATCGTCAGCCAATTCACCCTTGCCGCCGACACTTCGCGCGGTAACCGCCCCGGCTTTTCCACCGCCGCCAAACCCGAGATTGGCCGCCACCTCTACGACTATTTCACCACCAGAATGCAGGCCGAAGGCATCCCAACCGCCAATGGCATTTTCGCCGCCGACATGGCTGTCACCCTGACCAACGATGGCCCGGTCACGATCTGGATCGACACCTGACCCAATGGCTTGGGTGCGCGGCAGCCCCTCATTGCTGCACTAGTCCGCCCAATCCCAACTTTGGGTAAAGCTTCCCAACACCGCCGTCACTGCCATATCTTCCACACCTGCAACCCGCCGCAGCTTGGCCACCAAACCACGTTTCTTATCCTCGACCACCTCGACCACCCGAACCTCTAGCCCTGCTTCGGCCAGTGCGGCATCATAAACCCTCGCAATCGCTTTTCGCCGCAAGTCGGGCTTAAATATCTTGCCGACAGCGGTTTTCGGCAGTTCTTCCAAAATCTCGATATACTTCGGCACGGCCGCCCGTTCATGGATATGCTCTTTGGCATAGGCCATCAGCGCCTCAACTGTCACGTCAGCCCCCTTGACCAATTCCACATAGGCACAGGGCAATTCCCCCGCAAAAGCATCGGGTTGCCCAATGGCGCCGACAAAGTTCACCGCCTCATGCCCAATCAGCGCCTCTTCGATCTCGGCCGGATCAATGTTGTGGCCACCCCGGATGATCAGATCTTTCGCGCGCCCGGTAATGAACAAATAGCCATCAGGATCAATCCGCCCCAGATCGCCGGTGCGCAGGTACCGCAATTCGGCAAACAATCCGTTGTTCTTGGCCGTTTCGGTGTAGGTCGACCCATCGAAAACGCCGGGATTGGATACACAGATTTCGCCAACTTCATCCACCCCACATTCCCGCGTCACCGCACCATTGGCATCGCAATGCAGAATGCGCACATGACAATAAGGGAATGGTAACCCGACCGACCCGATCTTCTTCGCGCCTTCAGGTGGGTTGATCGACACAAGACAGGTGCATTCCGTCAGCCCGTAGCCCTCGATGATCTGCACACCCGTCGCTTTTTCAAACCGATTGAACAACTCGATTGGCAGCGGCGCAGACCCCGAAAACGCCCCCCTCAATGTGCTGACATCGGCATTGATCGGCCGCTGCATCAACGCCGCCAGCGCCGTCGGCACCGTGATCATATAGGTGGCTTTCCAGCGTTCGATCAGCTTCCAGAAGTTGTCAAACACCCCTTCGCCGCGATAGCCCGCTGGGGTGGGGAACACCACATGCGCGCCTGATGCGATCATCGACATCAAGACCGGATAGGCCGCAAACACATGAAACAGCGGCAGCGGGCACATCACCACATCGGTTTCCTTGAACATCAACTGATGCCCAAGCCAACCGTTGTAGACCATGCCCGAAACCCGATGCTGCGCCACTTTTGGCATCCCGGTCGTGCCGCCGGTATGGAACATGGCGGCCACACGATCTGTCGTAACATCTTGAAATATTAACTTATCCTTGGGCTGCGCACGCAATTCGGCGGCAAAGCTTTTTACATTGGCCACGTGACCAACCGGGTTCTTCGGTCGCACAAACGGCACAATCCAGCTTTTTGGCGGGGCAAGATACCGTACCAGATCCACCTCCAGCACGGTCTTCAC
>JBAVTI010000462.1:0-2109 GCA_049696055.1 Paracoccaceae bacterium
GCCCTAATCCGAGGCATAAAGGGCGTGATCATGACAAATTTCTCCAGACGGGTGTTTCTTGGTGCAAGCGGTTCGGCGCTGATGCTGACGGCGGCTTGCGGCAATGGGGTGGGCGGCAGCGGTGGCCCCACGATTGATGCGCGCGTCGATGCAACCCGCGACTTCCTGTTTGGCCGCTACCCCGGCACCCGCGAATTGGCGCAAAAGTCGTTTGGCGTGCTTTACATGCCGCTGATCACCGAGGCCGGGTTTGGCATTGGCGGCGCGTATGGCCGCGGCGCGTTGCGGATCAACGATGTCACTGTCGATTTCTATTCCTCGGCCAAGGCGACCTTCGGCTTTCAGATCGGCGCGCAGCAATACGCCCACGCGCTATTCTTTATGACCCAGAACGCGCTGTCCGATTTCCGCAGTTCGGCAGGCTGGGCCGCCGGGGCCGACGTACGCGATGCCACCCCCGACCAGGGTGCCAGCATCGGCAAGGAAACCACCGAGCTTGATCCCGTCATCGCCTTGGTATTCGGCCAATCCGGCCTGATTGCCGGGGCCACCCTGTCGGGCACCAAATACACCCGGATCATTCCCTAGAGCGGATTGCTTTCAATCTTAATCAGATTGAAAGCAATCCAAGACCAGAGCAGGCTAAGAATGCTGCGTGTTGCGCTTTGTCGGAAGAACCCGATAAAGCGCAACACGCTAAGCGCGCGATCAAAAGGCTGCGACAGCCTTCAATACCCATCCCTTCACGACAACCTCAGGCCTTTGGCGTCAACCGCCGGATCAGGCTTGAGGTGTCATGCCGACCGCCGCCCATCAATTGCACATCCTTGTAAAACTGATCAATCAGCGCGGTAATCGGCAGGCACGCGCCAATTTCATCTGCCGTTTGCAAACAGATCCCCAGATCCTTGCGCATCCAGTCCACCGCAAAACCGTAGTCGAACTTGCCCGCCAGCATGGTCTTGTGGCGGTTGGCCATCTGCCAGGACCCTGCCGCCCCTTGTGAAATCACCTCGACACCCGCCTCGCCGTCAAGCCCGGCCTTTTGCCCAAAGGCCAGCGCCTCGGCCAAACCCTGCACCAGTCCGGCGATGCAGATCTGGTTCATCATCTTGGCCAATTGCCCCGACCCCGATGCCCCCAGCAGGCGGCACACCCGCGCATAGGCGGCAATCACCGGCTCGGCGCGGGCATATTCGGCGGCCTCACCGCCGCACATTACCGACAGCACGCCGTTTTCCGCCCCTGCCTGACCGCCCGATACCGGCGCGTCAATGAAGCCAAGGCCCAACTCTGCGGCCACCGCCGCCAATTCCCGTGTTACCTGCGCCGAAACCGTGGTGTGATCGACAAAAATCGCGCCTTTGGTCATGCCCGCAAAGGCCCCGTCCGGCCCGATGCAAACCGCGCGCAGATCATCGTCATTGCCGACGCAGGCAAACACAAACTCGGCCCCCGCTGCCGCCAGCGCCGGCGTGGCTGCCGATCCGCCACCATGCTTTGCCACCCAAGCCGCCGCCTTGGCCGCCGAGCGGTTATAGACCACCACCTGATGGCCCTTGGCCACCAAATGCCCCGCCATGGGAAAGCCCATCACTCCCAGCCCCAAAAACGCAACCTTCGCCATAACTCTCTCCCGCAATTGCCCCGACGTGACGGATCGACTAGGAAGACATCTCACCTCTGACGTCAAGAACAGGCCCGGTAATGATCATTCTCTTTCGCTGGCTCTTGCGGCTTTTCACCGGGCTTGTTGTGTTATCCGCGCTGGCGTTGCTGATCGCCTATTACTTCTTGTCGCGGTCCTTGCCCGACTATAGCGAAGACTTCACCCTGTCGGGCATTTCCGGCCCGGTCGAGATTGTGCGCAACAACGACAACGTGCCGCATATCTTTGCCACCTCGGATGACGACGCCTTCTTTGCCTTGGGTTTTGCCCATGCCCAGGATCGGCTGTGGCAGATGACCATGATGCGCCGCACCGCCCAGGGCCGCCTGTCCGAAATGTTCGGCGAGCGCACGCTGAAAATCGACGAGCTGCTGCGCCGGTTTGATCTTTATAACCTCGCCATCACGTCGGTTGATGCCCAGGACAGCGCCACCAAATCG
>JBAVTI010000463.1:0-7670 GCA_049696055.1 Paracoccaceae bacterium
GACCAAGCCAGCCCCTTAGGCCACACCGCCGCTATGGTTCCATTGGAAAAACTTGCCCAGATCACGCAACGGTTCGAGTATCTCGAGGCGCGGCTGTCGGCTGGGGCACCGCCTGCGGAAATCGCCACCCTGAGCCGCGAGTATTCCGAGCTTAAACTGGTGGCGCAGGAAATTGACGCTTACCGCCGGGCGCTGGATGATCTGGCAGAGGCCGAGCATATGCTGGCTGATCCAGAAATGCGCAGCTTGGCCGAAGAAGAAATGCCCGGGCTGAAAGCGCGTATCCCAGAGATGGAACAGGCGCTGCGGATAGCGCTTTTGCCAAAGGATGCAGCCGACGCCCGCCCTGCAATTCTGGAAATTCGCCCCGGCACCGGCGGCGACGAGGCAGCGCTGTTCGCTGCCGATTTGCTGCGGATGTATCAGCGCTACGCCGAAAGCATGGGCTGGAAGTTCGAGATCCTTGAGATGCAGGAAAGCGATCTTGGCGGGATCAAGGAAGTTGTGGCGCATGTGCAGGGTGAGGGCGTCTTTGCCAAACTAAAGTTCGAATCTGGCGTTCACCGGGTTCAGCGGGTGCCGGAAACCGAAAGTCAGGGCCGGGTTCACACCTCGGCGGCGACGGTGGCGGTGTTGCCCGAGGCCGAAGAGGTAGAGCTGGAAATTCCGGCATCCGATATTCGCATTGATACCATGCGCGCGTCTGGCGCCGGTGGGCAGCATGTCAACACCACCGACTCTGCGGTGCGCATCACCCATTTGCCGACCGGCATGATCGTGACCTCGGCGCAGAAATCGCAGCACCGCAACAAGGAAATCGCGATGCAGGTTTTGCGGGCGCGGCTGTTCGAACTGGAGCGTGCGCGGGTGGATGACGAACGGTCTGCCAACCGCAAAAGTCAGGTCGGCTCGGGCGATCGGTCGGAACGCATCCGCACCTATAATTTCCCGCAAGGCCGGGTGACGGATCACCGCATCAACCTGACGCTGTATTCGTTGGCGCAGATCATGGCGGGGGATATCGGGGCAATTGTGGACGCGCTGGTAGCGCATGATCAGGCCGAAAAGCTGACCGAGATGGAAGCATGAGGGCGCAAGACGCCTTGCGCGCCGCCGTGCGTGACCTTGCTGAAGCGGGGATTCCCGATGCGGGTCGCGATGCGCGGCATCTGTTGGCCTTCGCGATGGGGCTGCCTGCCGACCGGCTGACGCTGTATCTTGGCGACGATATCGAGCCTGCGCAAAGTGCCACTCTGGCGGCGGCGGTTGCGGCACGGATCACGCGGCAACCGGTAAGCCAGATCACCGGGCGGCGGCTGTTTTGGGGACGGCCCTTTTTGGTGACCCGCGATGTGCTGGACCCGCGCCCGGAAACCGAGTGTCTGATCGAGGCGGCTTTGGCCGCGCCGTTCAGCCGGGTTCTTGATCTTGGCACCGGCAGCGGTGCGATTTTGTTGACCTTGCTGGCGGAACGGCCCCTTGTGACCGGCCTTGGCACCGATATCTCGGCAGCAGCGCTTGCCGTGGCGGTGGCGAATGCGGCCAGCCTTG
The DNA here is from genome assembly GCA_049696055.1 of Paracoccaceae bacterium. Lineage (GTDB taxonomy): Bacteria > Pseudomonadota > Alphaproteobacteria > Rhodobacterales > Rhodobacteraceae > JBAVTI01. The sequence goes on from JBAVTI010000463.1 coordinate 1,552, forward strand.
GCTTGGGCGCGCGCGCGGCGTTTCTTCAATCAGACTGGTTTGATGCGGTGACGGGCGCGTTTGATCTTATTGTGTCAAATCCGCCCTATATTTCGCAAGCCGAAATGCCGGGTCTGTCGCCCGACGTGCGGGAATGGGAGCCGCATATCGCCCTGACGCCGGGCGGTGACGGTCTGGACGCCTACCGCGCCATTGCCAAGCAAGCGCCGGGCCATCTTGCCCCCGGCGGACGGCTGCTTGTCGAGATCGGGCCGACCCAGGGAGCAAAGGTTGCCGAACTGTTTACCCAAGCCGGGCTGGTGGACCCCGTGGTTTTACCAGACCTTGATGGGCGTGACCGCATGGTCCAAGCCCATCGACGCTAACCAATCGCTGCGCGCAATTCGCCACAGCGTTGCGGGAAATTGTCTAAAAATCCAACAATTCCAGCCGAAAGTGACAGAATCAACTTGTCAGAGGCGCGCGGCCATGCTTATTCAAAACCACGCAGCGGGGGGATGGGTGCTTTACCGTTCCCCGCACGTTTAAGCCAAAATAGCACGAAACGCCCCCGGTTGGGTGCAACGCCATAATCACGGCAGGCGTTCAGGCAAAGCCAGATTATTCTGGATACAAGGACAAGATGAGATCCTCCAAGTCCCGCTCGCGTTCGAAAACGAACCGCCCGCGCACCGTCGGCAACATCGTTAACCGCGTCTTCGACAGCTCTGGCCCCGAAGGCAAAGTGCGGGGTACGCCGCAGCAAATCATCGAGAAATACCTGTTTCTCGCCCGCGACGCGCAGTTGTCGAATGACCGGGTTGCCGCCGAGAATTTCCTGCAGCACGCCGAGCATTATACCCGGATGCTGGGCGAGGCGCAGCGTGAGCTGGACGCCGAAAACGCATTGCGCCAAAGCCAGCCGCAACAGCCCCAGCAGAATGGCCAATACAGCCAGAACGCCGGGCAGTACGGCCAGAACCGCGATCAGCAACCGCGTGAGCAGCAGCCCTACCGCGATCAGCAACAGCGTGAACAGCCGCCGCGCGATCAGCAATACCGCGATCAGCAGCCGCGTGATCAGCAGCGTGATCAGCAGCCCCGCGAGCAGCAACCGCGCCGCGATGACCGCGACTATCGGGCGGACTATCGCAATGATCAAAGCATTGATGATCAGCCCTATATCCGTCGCACCGAGATGATGGAAATGCCCGACGTGGCGCCGGATGTGGTGCCAGACGTGGGGTATGACAGCGGCCTTGTCGAAACCCCCGAAGCGCGGGATCGTAACGCGTCACGCCGTCCGCACGACCAAGGATCGGCACCAGAGGCACGGCAAGAACGGCGTCCTGATGCGCGCCCGCAACGGCAAGAGCGGCGGCCTCGGCGGGAAGACGTGGCTCCGGCTGCGGTGCAAGCCCCTGCTGAGGTACAAGCTGCCGCTATGGTGGAAGCCCCCGCCGAGCCAAAGCCACAGCCGGTAAAATCCGACGCCCCGGCCAAACCGCGCGCGCCCCGCAAGCCAAAGCCCAAGGTCGAGGGCGATGCCCCGGCACCGACAGACCCGCGCGAAGCAGCCGAGTAAACCCGACGCGGGTTGATCGCATGGTCCTTAGTCACAAATCACCCTTGCGTGGGTGATTTGTGATATCCGGCGCGCCAAGGCCCTGATGTCAGTGTGCGGCGACCTCGCGGGCCAAGGCGCAAAACCGTTCAAGCGAGATTTCCTCGGCCCGTGCGGTAGGCTCTATGCCCGCCGCTACCAGCCGCGCTTCGATGTCGGGGCGCAGGGCTTTGAGGCTGGACCGCAGCATCTTGCGGCGCTGATTAAAGGCCATGGCGGTAATGCGCCCCAGCACCGCCTCATCCGCCGGATAGCGCGGCGCGTCGAGGCGTTTGAACTGCACCACGGCGGAATGCACCTTGGGGGCAGGGGTAAAGGCTTCGGGTGGCAGGGTCAGCACGATCTTGGGATCCGCCCGCCATTGCGCCAAAAGCGCAAGCCGCCCGTAGGCTTTTGATCCCGGTTTTGCGACGATGCGTTCGGCGACCTCTTTTTGAAACATCAGCGTCAGGCTTTCCCAAAACGGGGGCCACTGGGGCGGGGTCAGCCAGCGGATCAACAACTCGGTCCCCACATTATAGGGCAGGTTGGCGATGATGCGGATCGGCGGGGTCAAATGCGCCAGGACGTCTACCGTCAAAGCGTCGCCATGGATCACCTGCAACCGCCCCGGATAGACGGCGGCAATTTCGGCAAGTGCGGGCAAACAGCGCGCATCCTTTTCCACCGCCAACACCCGGCGCGCGCCTTCGGCCAGCAGGCCACGGGTCAGACCGCCGGGGCCGGGGCCGATTTCCAGCACGTCACAGCCCGACAGATCCCCCGCCGAGCGGGCGATTTTGGCGGTCAGGTTCAGATCGAGCAAAAAGTTCTGGCCAAGCTGCTTTTTCGCCACCAGATCATGCGCCGCAATCACCTCGCGCAGCGGCGGCAACCCATCAATCAACGCCATGACTGCCCGCTTTCATCTTTACAAAAATATCCCCGCCGGAGGCATCCGCCCTCACCGCAGACGCGCCGCTGCCATATCGCGCGCCATCCGCAACGCCGCAATCAGGCTGGAGGCATCGGCCACGCCGCGGCCGGCAATGTCGAACGCGGTGCCATGATCGGGCGAGGTGCGCACGAAGGGCAGACCGAGGGTCACATTGACACCGCTGGCAAAATCTATGGTCTTGATCGGGATCAGGGCCTGATCGTGATACATGCAGATCGCCACGTCATAGCGGGCCCGCGCCGCCGGATGGAACATCGTATCGGCGGGCAGTGGGCCGGTGATCAACAGGCCTTCGGCGGTCAATTGCGCCAGCACCGGGGCGATAAGATCGGCCTCCTCATGGCCCATTGCCCCGCCTTCGCCAGCATGGGGGTTCAGGCCCGCGACGGCGATGCGGGGGGCCGCAATGCCGAAATCGCGCACCAGACCGGCGTGGGTGATGCGGATGGTATCGGCCAGAAGCGCAGGGGTCAGCGCGCGCGGCACCTCGGCAATCGGGATATGGATGGTGACCGGCACCACCCGCAATTGCGGGCAGGCCAGCATCATCACCACGCGAGAGACCCCGGCAAGGGCTGCAAGATATTCGGTATGGCCGGGATAGGCGAAATCCGCGCCGTCCTTTAGCGCCTTTTTGTGGATCGGGGCGGTGCAGATGGCCGACGCCTGACCCGCCTGCACCAAGGCCACGGCGCGGGCGATGACCTCTATCACGCCAGCAGCATTGGCCGGATTGGCAAGCCCCGGCACGGCATCTGAGGCAAAGCCATGTGGCAGCACGGGCAGCACATTCGGGGCAATTGCCATGGCCTCGGCGGGGGTGGAGATCGCCTGCCAAGCAGCGTTTTCGGGCAAATGCCGCGGATCGCCGATCCAGAACAGCGGTACCTCGTGGCCCAACGCCAGACGCGCTTTGACAGCGATTTCCGGCCCGACACCAGCGGGTTCACCGCAGGTCAGGGCAATCGGCGCAGGACTTGTCACCCTACGGCTCGCGGATGATGGCGTTGGCGCGCAGGTCTTCGAGATAGCCATCGGCAAACCCGGCCAAACGCTGATTGATCAATTGGCTGCGCACATCGTCACGCGAAACCGGCTCTTCGGTTTGCGGCATCCGGGCGCACAGCATCAAGAACACCCGTGCGCCGCCTCGCACCAGTGCGGTCGAGCTTTCGCCGGGGTCGAGTTTCGCCAATTCCAGCCCGATGTCCGACGGCACCTCGGCCAAGGTTTTGGTTTCACGCAGCAATTGGTCTTCGGGCACCCCCGGCAACACGCCGTAAAGATCGTTGCAGGTATCAACTCCCAAGCCGATCCGCGCCATTTCGGGGGCGGCGGCCGTATCGTTGGGCAGCAGAAACTGGGCATATTCGACCGAAACCGAGGCCGGTTCCGGGGTGGTCAGTTCTTCGATGGCGCGCAATTGGAACAGCGCCACGCCGTTGGGAATGGCCACCGGATCGGACACTTCGCCCGGCCCCAAAGCCAGCACGAAGGGGGCAATGGTCGGCGGCAGGTTGGCAAGCGGCACCCAGTCGATCACCCCGCCCCGACGCGCCGAGGCCGAGGCCGAATAGCTGCGCGCAGCAGCGGCAAAGCCCGCCTCGGTGCTGATTTCAGATTGCAACCGTTGGGCCAGCGCCAAAGCACTGGCTTCCTGGCCCGGAGGTGCCGGGATGATCAGTTCCGATAGCAGCAGGCGCACCGCATTGGCACGTCCGGCCGACGCAATGGCGCGGTCGATTTCCGTATCGGTGATCTGCACCTGTTGCCCAAATTTGCCGCGCACGACTTCGCGCCAGACCACGCCCGCCTCGACGAAATCGCGGAAGGTTTGCACCTCGACGCCGCCTTGTGCCAAGGCTTCGATGAATTGTGCCGACTCGAGATTGGCGCGAGCGGCGAATTCTTCCATGCCGGTGGTGACTTGTTCCGGGGTTGCCTTGATGCCCAACTGTTCGGCTGCTGTCATCCGCAACCGGTCTTCAACCAAGGCGTCAAGGGCCGCCTTTTCGCTGTTGCCGGGTGAGCGCAGCAATTGCATGAACAGCATCCGCTGGTTCAGCTCATATTGCGTCACCGCGCGGTCATTGACGATGATCCGGGTGGCGAAAAGGTTGTCTTGCGCGGCGGCAAGCGTGGCCCCGATGGCAAGCATCAGGCAGGCAGAGAAAAGGGTCAGGAGGCGCATCATCTGGGGCATTCTCACCGTAGGGTCAGCAGGTCTTGTGGTCGCACGCATCGTAGTCATCGGCGGCAGGTTCGCGCCGGTCCCGGAGCCGAGCCGCCGCCAAACCCCAGCAAATCAACCGCGAGGTCGAAATCCGTTGTCGGCTTTACACTAGTCGAGGATGTGAACCGACGCGAGAGGGAAAGATCGACCTTCAGGCACTCGTTACGGAACTGTAGCCCCAAACCGGCGCTGGTGGCGCGGTCAGAGATGAAATCATAGCGCCCGGTGGCCTTGGCGGTCCAGTTTGGGGTCAGGGTATAGCGGCCATCGAGGTAAAGTTCGGAAGTGTCGAGTGACCGGTTTTCGGTGGAATCGGCGACCATCCAGATATAGCTGGAGCTAAGGCCATAGCGTTCGCGGTTCAGATCCATCCGCATTTCGGCCTTGGTCAGATCAAAGCCATCGTTCAACAGCAGCCGATTGGTGATCGAAAGGCCGCCGTCGAGCGAGACCTGGGTCGCGGCCAGCCAATCCGAGTGGATGCCGTCCAGCCCCGATGCCAGCCCGAACTGGCCCAGATCCTGAGCCCGCAGCACCCGGCCAACCGTCACCCCAAGCGACCAGCCTTGTGGCGCGTAGCGGGTCCAGCTGACGCCGATATTGGCGCGGGCACCGTGTTCATAGGCGTCTGAGCCGGCAAAGCGGTTGAGGGAGAACAGGTTGCCTTCGTCAAACTCGACCAGAGCCGAATCCTCATTTGGCAAGGCGATCGAGGATTTTCGGCTGGTGACCAGTTGCAGCACCGGCTCGATCACATGACTGGCGCCGCTTGCCCCAGAGGCAACCCAAGGCCAGCGCAGTTCAACCGCGGCGGCCCCATCAAGGCGGCTGGTGCGGCCAGAATACACCGCATCTTGCCGGATGTCGTAGACATCGCCGGTGACTTCGCCCAGCACCGAGCCGATCACCCCGGCGGGCAGGATCCAGTTGCGCCGCCAATCCAGCCGCAGCGATATGCGCCCCAGATCACGGCCATCGGCATGACCATCGCCGTTGGTATCCAACGGGTCGCTGGAGCTGCGGTAATGGCCGTGGGTTTGAAAGCGCAGGCCCGCTTCGCCGCCCAAGGGGCCGCCGCTGAACCGACGATGATAGGTCAGATCAAAGATGCCCGTCGGCAGCGTGGCGTCATCTTCGCCGGCACGGATCGACTGAAACTGGATCAGCCGGGCCGAAATATTCTCATTGCGGCGGGTGCGCGCAAGTTCGATCCGGCTGTCGAGGCGGTCGTCTTGCGACACGCCATAATCCAGCAGATAGGCCGGATCGCTGACGGTTTCGAGCTGGAAGGTCAGGTCAAAATCGCGGGGCAGGGTGAAAGCGCCGGTGGCCAGCACATAGCCCCG
>JBAVTI010000464.1:0-2695 GCA_049696055.1 Paracoccaceae bacterium
CGCACCGCCACGGCACAGGTATCGCCCACCGCGTCCAGCGTATCCTCGATCATCTCGCGCAGCAGCCGCACCCGGTTTTCCAGACTGCCGCCATAGGCGTCGCCCCGGTCATTCGATCGCCGCGACAAAAACTGAAACGGCAAATAGTCATGCCCGGCATAGACATAAACAATGTCAAACCCCGCCCGTTTCGCCCGAAACGCCGCATCCCGCTGCCAGCCGCGAAACACCCGGATATCGCTTAAATCCATTGCCCGCGCCGTGGTTGGCAGATGAAACATTGCCGGCTGCACAGACGGCGCCACCCCCGGCAGCCGTGTCATGCGGTTCGACGCATGCGCCCCGCCATGCCACAGCTCGATCCCCGCCAGACTGCCATGCGTATGGATCGCATCGGCGGTCAGGCGCAGCGCCGCCACATCGCCCTCGTCCCACAGCGTCAAGAACGCATGGGGGCTGTCGTCCGAACTGGGGTGGATCGAGCAATATTCCGTGCACACCACCCCCCAACCACCCTCGGCCTTCACCCCGCGCAGCGCCGCCCCGGCTTGTGGGCGCTGCCACCCCAAGCCCGTCGCATGCGGCGTTTGGTAAAACCGGTTCGGTGCCACCACCGGCCCAATGCGCACCGGTTCAAACAGAATCGCATGCGCCGGGTCCATCCTTGCCTCCTTGCTGAACAACCGTATAGTAAGAACAGAATCCCGAACCCGTCAAGCAACCTGCCGCCACCCGTTCCATCAGCGAGGCCGCCAATGCCCCAGCCCCATGCCGTGAAAATCATCGAAAACCTGATGATCCCGCTGCCCGATGGTACGCTGCTTGCCGCCAAGGTCTGGCTGCCTGAAACCCCCGGCAGCTATCCGGCGATCCTTGAATACCTGCCCTACCGCAAACGCGACGGCACCCGCACCCGCGATCAGGGCATCCACCAATACCTCGCCGCCCACGGCTACGCCTGCATCCGCCTCGACATTCGCGGCACCGGTGACAGCGAGGGGGTGATCCACGACGAATACGCCCCTCAAGAACAACAAGACGGCGTCGACGCCATCGCGTGGATCGCGCAGCAGCCTTGGTGCGACGGTCAGGTGACCATGATCGGCATCTCATGGGGTGGCTTCAACGCCCTGCAAATCGCCGCCCTGAACCCGCCCGCGCTGAAAACCATCATCCCCGTCGGCTTTACCGATGACCGCTATGCCACCGACGTCCACTATATCGGCGGCTGTCTGTCCAAGGATAATTTCGACTGGTCCGCCACCATGCTCGCCAGCAACGACCTGCCCCCCGACCCCGAAATCGTTGGCCCGGCGTGGCGCGCGATGTGGCTGGAACGCATGCAGCACAACACCCCATGGAGCCACATCTGGCTGCGCCACCAACGCCGCGATGCCTATTGGCAACAGGGTTCGGTCTGCGAGAATTTCGATGCCATCACCATCCCGGTCTACGCCGTCTCGGGCTGGTCGGATAACTATTCCGAAGCGGTCCCCCGCCTGCTTGCCGGTCTCAAAGGCCCCCGCCTTGGACTGATCGGCCCTTGGGCGCATTCCTTCCCGCATGACGTCACCGTAGCCCCCGCCATTGGTTGGCTGGATGAGGTGCTGCGCTGGTGCGACCACTGGATGAAAGGCGTCAATACCGGCATCATGGATGAACCGATGTACCGCGTCTGGATGCAGGAATACGTGCCGCCGCAAACCTGCTACACCACCCGTCCGGGCGCTTGGATCGCCGAACACCAATGGCCCTCGCCCCGCATCAAGCCCCAAACCCTGCACCTTGCCGCCTACGGCCAACTGTCCGCCACGCCCGCCCACCTGCCGCCAACAACCATAAACTCGCCCCTCTGGGTCGGCCTCGCTGCAGGCGAAATCGGTCGCTACGGCGAAGATGCCGACTGGCCCCCCGATCAACGCGAGGATGACGGCGGCAGCCTCGTTTTCACCACCGCCCCGCTGCCCGAACGGCTGGAAATCCTCGGCGCACCCAGCGTCCAGATTACATTTAGCGTTGACAGGCCCCAAGCCCTGATTGCCGTCCGCCTCAACAACGTGGCCCCCAGCGGTGCCTCCACCCGCGTCACCGTTGGCCTGCTCAACCTCACCCACCGCGACAGCCACGCACACCCCACCGCCCTGATCCCCGGCCAAACCTACACCGCCACCGTCGAACTCGACGATATCGCCCACGCCTTCCCGGCGGGCCACCGCATCGCCGTATCGCTTTCCACCACCTACTGGCCGATCGCCTGGCCCTCACCCGACCTTGCCACCCTGACAATCACCTCCGGCAGCCTTTCCCTGCCCACCCGTACCCCGCGCCCCGAGGATGCACACTTACGCCCCTTCGGCCCGCCAAAATCCGCGCCGCAAACCCCCTCCACCTCGCACGCATCGGCGCCAACCCACCCCCGCCGCATCACACGCGACCTGCTTTCCGGCACCATGACCGTCGATTTCCCGCGCTGGACCTACACCACTGAAATGCACGACATCGCCACCACCCAAACCTCGTCCGGCCATGTGCGTCACATCATCACCGACGGCGATCCGCTGTCTGCCACTCAGGAAACCGAATACACCGTCACCCTGCACCGCCCCGACGCGACAATCGGCCACCATTCCAAAGGCCGCCTCACCTGTGACGCCACCCACTTCTTCCTCGACAGCGAACTCACCCTCAGCGAAAA
>JBAVTI010000465.1:0-5886 GCA_049696055.1 Paracoccaceae bacterium
CGTCGTTTCCAGCCGTTCAAGCCGAGCCTGAATGGTGGAACGCGCAACCTTTAGTCGCCGCGCCAATGTCGCCAACGACATACGGGCATCCGCCCCCAAAAGCCCCAGAATACCGCGATCAAGATCATCCATGCATTTCGCCCATGTTTTTCGTCATTATAACGGCTTTACACTACAAATATACAGTTTTCATCGGTACGATTTGGCCCCATATGCAGCATCCTAGTTTCAGGTAAAGGGCGGCTCATACGCACCTGGCCTGGTTGAAAAACCGCGCAGGTGCCGCACTCCCGCATGTTACGGGCCGTGGTTCTGCGTCTTGTTGGCTAAAGAAGGAATGTGCCGATGGGACTGTCGAAAACGATCTGGACTAATCCGTCCGAATTTCTGCGCGTTGTGCAACCGGAAAACCCGGTGCTGTTTTTCTCGCCCACGGCGTTGCAGGCCGCCGCCCGGCGTTTTATTGATGGATTTCCGGGACTTGTGACCTACGCGGTCAAGTCGAACCCCGAAGAAGTGGTGGTCGAAAATTTATCTGCTGCGGGCATTCGTGGCTTTGACGTGGCCTCCCCGGTAGAGATCCGCATGATCCGCCGCCTGTGCCCTGATGCGGCCCTGCATTACAACAATCCGGTGCGGTCGCGGTCTGAAATTGCCGTGGCGGTCGAGATGGGGGTGAAATCCTACTCCGTTGATTCCAAATCGGAATTGGCCAAGTTGATCGCGTTGGTCCCTGCTGATGGCACCGAGATTACCGTGCGCTTCAAGCTACCGGTTTCCGGTGCGGCCTATAATTTTGGCGCGAAATTTGGCGCGACAGTGGAGCTGGCGACCGAACTGCTGAAAACCGTGGCAGCGGCAGGGTTTATCCCGTCGATCACCTTCCACCCCGGCACCCAATGCACCGATCCGCATGCCTGGGAAAGCTACATCCGCGCCGCTGCCGAAATCGCGCAAAACGCAGGCGTCACCATTGCGCGCCTGAATGTCGGCGGCGGTTTCCCGAACTACCGTCTGGAAGGCGTGGTTCCGCAACTGGAGGCCACGTTTGAACTGATCGACCGCGTCACCGACGAGGCTTTTGGCACCGCCCGCCCGCTTTTGGTTTGCGAGCCTGGCCGCGGCCTTTGCGGTGACGCATTCACTCTTGCAACCCGGGTAAAAGCTGTACGCGATGACGCCCATGTCTTTCTAAACGATGGGGTTTATGGCGCTTTGGCCGAACTGCCGCTGGTGGGCGTCATTGACCGGATTGAGGTGTTCACCGCCGATGGCAAACGCCGCACTGGGGCGCATCAGCCACGCATCATCTTTGGCCCAACCTGCGATTCAGTAGATCGTCTGCCAGGCGACGTGTCGATTGCCAGTGATGTGGCCGAGGGCGATTTCGTGGTGTTCCAAGGCATGGGTGCCTACTCCGCCGCCACCAACACCCGCTTCAATGGCTTTGGTGATCTGACGATTGCCACGGTGTTGTCGCTAAAACTGTAAGCCTATGAAACCAAAGGCCCCAGCCCATTTTCAGAGCTGGGGCCTTTGGTCTAATCCCCTCAGGCGATGAACATGTAGTCATCCCAAATGGTGCTGGTAAAGCTGAAATACGCCGCTTGGCCGCCTGCCACATTCTGAAAGCTTCCGTCCGGTTGCCGCTCTTGCAGGGTCGATCCATACTGCACCGTCAGGTCAATTATGCCGTCAAGATCCAGGTCGTACCCGACAAACTGCCCTACGATGGTACGGGTGTCGGCGACTTCATCATCGCCGCTGTCAAAGTCGATAATCCGTTCGGTCAAGACGCGGGTTTCTATCCTGCCATCGCCATCGGCATCGACGCTATAAAGATCACCTCCGCTGATCCATTGATCGACGTTGCCGTCGAAATCAATATCCTGTGCGGTTTGCCGGCCATGGACCTCGTATGCAAAGACAATATTGTCAGACACTTGGCTAACATACATTCCTTCAATCACCCATCTGTCGGGCTGATCATCGCGGTTTTCATCCAGCACCGTCATGATGGGAAGGATCGAAAAGATCGCTTCGGGCACATCGTCACCATCCAGCGACAGGCGGGCCTCGCCGCTGAAGGCATAGGTGTACCCGCCTTGGTTATCATTTGGCCCCCAGCCGTCATCGGTGAAAAACTCGGGCGATACGATGATGTCGATCACACCATTACGGTCCGAATCGATCTGAATCGAGCCGTCTTCTTGAAAAAAGATAAAGTCGTCATCGGTAAGCGGTTCCATGAAATACATCCTCTAACAACTTGGAAAAATTCAATAATTGGTGTGCCAGACATCTGTATTGGGGCGCGAAAAAGCCACTGCGTCGGGATGTAGACGATCTAAAACCAGATGATCTGTGCCATCCCTTGCTTATTCAATGTTACCCTGAAACGCCCAATTTCGCTACATTCATGTTTCGGACAATCCTGACGTTTAGCAGTGCTTGCCACGGCGGCCATCCGGGTTAGTGTGAACTCTAATCGCTGGGGAAAAAAGATGACATTTGGCAAACATAAGCCTGGAAGGGTAGAGGATATCAGGTTCCTGACCGGGCAGGGGCGCTATGTTGATGATATTGTGCCTGAAGGCGCGCTGCATGCGCTTTTCCTGCGGTCTTCGGTGGCCCATGCTGACATTACCTTGCTTGACCTAAGCGCTGCGCGCGCCGCACCGGGTGTGCATCTGGTGCTTGCGGCGGACGATCTGCTGGCGGCAGGGGTTAAACTTGGGATGAGGGGGCATCAAACCCTGAACCAAGACGGGACGAAAGGTGCCGCACCAGAGCGTCCGGTTCTAGCCCATAATCGCGTGCGTTTTGTTGGCGAACCAATTGCGGTTGTGGTGGCCGAGACGTTGGATCAGGCCCGCGATGCGCTGGAAATGATCACGCTGGGTACCACTGATCTACCGGTTGCGCTGTCGCTTTACCCCGGCGATGCGACCATTCACCCAACGGCCCCGGGCAATCTTGCTTTCGACTATGGCATGGGCGATGCCGCCGCAACCGATGCCGCGCTGGCGACATCAGCGCACCGCGTGGCCCTGGAGGTGATCCATAACCGCATCGTGGTGAACCCGTTGGAGCCGCGCGGTGCCTTTGCCGAATGGGCGGAAGGGCGGCTGCATCTGTGTGTCAACGGGCAAGGGGTATGGGTGCAGAAGAAGGAACTGGCCCGCATGCTTGACCTTCCCCGCGATGCCGTACGGGTGACAAACCCCGATGTCGGCGGCGGTTTTGGCATGAAAGCAATGACTTATCCCGAATATATCGTGCTGGCGCAGGCTGCCCGCAGCCTATGCCGCCCAGTGCGTTGGATGGCCGATCGCACGGAATCGATGCTGTCAGACAACGCGGGCCGCGACTTGATTGCACAAGCCGAAATCGGCTTTGATGCAGAACTAAAGATCACGGCCTACCGCGTTAACCTTGTGTCCAATCTTGGCGCGTATAACTCGCAGTTCGGGCAGGGCATCCAGTCGGAGTTGTTTTCGAAAGTGTTGACCGGGGTTTACGATATCACGACCGCTTTCCATGGCGCAAAAGGCGTGTTCACCAACACGACTCCGGTGGATGCCTATCGCGGTGCCGGACGACCAGAGGCGATTTTGACAATTGAGCGGGTAATGGATCACGCCGCGCGACAGCTTGGGGTCGATCCGTTCGATCTGCGGCAGCGCAACTTCATCACCCGTTTTCCGTATACCATGGTTTGCGGAGAAGTGGTTGATGTGGGCGATTTTCCTCGTGTTCTTAACCGCTTGCGGGCCGAGGCTGATGTTGTTGGGTACAATGCGCGCAAAGCTTTATCCGCTCAGCGCGGTTTGCTGCGCGGCATGGGGCTGGCGTGCTATATCGAGTGTATTTTGGGCGACGCCGATGAAACCGCCCGCATCGTGTTTGAAGATGACGGGACAGTCTCGCTTTATGTTGGCACCCAATCCAATGGTCAGGGGCACGAGACGGTGTATGCCCAGATGCTGTCGGATCAAACCGGAATTCCGGCGGATCGAATCCGGATCGTGCAGGGTGACAGTGACCTGATCGCACATGGCGGTGGTACTGGTGGGTCGCGGTCGGTGACGGTACAAGGCACAGCCACGCGGGCAACTGCGGATGCCGCAGTGGCGGCTTTTGAGCCGTTCTTGGCCGCTGAACTGGATACCGCCGACGTCAGGTTTGTTGATGGCGCCTTTGGTGCGCCGGGGCGAAATCTGCATTTGACGCTGATCGAAGCGGCTGATCTTGCACGCAAAAAGGGCCGTACAGATTTATTAAGCCACAGCCAGACTATCACACTCAAGGGCCGATCTTTCCCCAATGGCGCGCATCTGGCCGAGGTCGAGGTGGACCCAGAGACCGGTCAGGTGCGGCTGGATCGTTACACCGTGACCGATGATTTCGGCACCTTGATCAGCCCGCAACTGGCAATGGGGCAGGTGCATGGTGGCGTGGCGCAAGGCTTGGGGCAGGCGCTATGCGAAAACGCCCGCTATGACGCTCAGGGCCAGATGCTAACGGCAAGCTTCATGGATTACGCAATGCCGCGCGCGTCAGATCTGCCGATGATCCGTTTCAGCTCTGAACCGGTTCCGTCGACCACAAATCCTTTCGGCATGAAGGGCTGTGGCGAGGCTGGCACGGTGGGTGCGCTGGGGGCAATTTCCAACGCGGTGTGCGATGCGCTGGCTTCGCGTGGGGTCGAACAAGTGGATATGCCGTTTACGCCGCAGCGGGTTTGGGGTTGGCTGCAGGAGGCCGATTCTGGCGTTATTTGACCGCATAAGCCGCTGGTTTCGGGGCCGCCCGATTGTGGAAACCGAAGCCGTGCTGCCTCCGGTGCCGGGGGCAAAGCGCGGTCGGGTGGATCATGTGATTATATTGGATGGCACGATGTCGTCGCTGCATCCTGAAATGATCAGTAACGCGGGAATGGCGTTTCACCTGCTCTGCGAAAAATCGGGCACCGCACGACGTTCGATTTATTACGAACCAGGTTTGCAATGGGAAGGCTGGCGGCGCGCGCTGGATTTCGCACAGGGCAAAGGGATAAATCGCCAAATCCGCCGGGCCTATGGCTATCTGGCGTCGCATTACCGCGAAGGCGACCGCATCTATCTGTTTGGCTATTCGCGAGGGGCGTATGCGGTGCGGTCTTTGGCGGGTGTAATCGACCGGGTTGGGCTTTTGCACCATAGCCATGCAACGGAACGCGCGGTGCGGCTTGCCTATCGGCACTACGAAAACGACCCCACGCGTGAAGCTGCACAGGCCTTTTCCCGCCGCTTTTGCCATCTGGAGACTGAAATCGAGATGGTCGGTGTTTGGGATACGGTAAAGGCGCTGGGGCTGCGTTTGCCCCTGCTTTGGATGCTGACCGAGGCGAAGCATGCCTTTCACAACCATCACCTCGGCTCTTCAATCCGACATGGCTTTCACGCTTTGGCACTGAACGAGTCCCGGGCGGTGTTTGAACCGGTGCTTTGGGACTGCCCGCCGGGATGGGAAGGTAATATCGAACAGGTGTGGTTTCGCGGCGCGCATGGCGATATCGGTGGGCAGATCGGCAGCTTTGCGAGCGCACGTCCATTGGCCAATATTCCATTGGTCTGGATGCTGGATCGTGCCGAAACCTGTGGTTTGGCGCTGCCTGATGGTTGGCGCGACCGTTTCCCATGTGACGCCGATGCGCCAATGGTCGGCACTTGGCGCGGGTGGGGAGGCGTATTTTTGCTGCGCCACCGTCGGATCGTCGGGCGCGATCGTTCCGAATATTTGCATTCTACGGCACCTTTGCCACGAAAATGGTGGTGGCAGGCCCAGTCTCCCCCAGTGGACAAGCCCGCTAATCCATCTTGAACCGGCCTTCGTGTCTATTCC
>JBAVTI010000466.1:0-3580 GCA_049696055.1 Paracoccaceae bacterium
GGCGGCATCATGAAACATGCCTCGGCCCTTGCCGCGATCTGCAACCCTACCGTCAACAGCTACAAGCGCATCAATGCCCCGCGCACCTCGTCGGGTGCCACTTGGGCGCCCAATACCGTCACCTGGACCGGCAACAACCGCACCCATATGGTGCGCGTCCCCGGCCCCGGCCGGTTCGAGTTGCGCCTGCCCGACGGTGCTGCCAACCCCTACCTTTTGCAGGCGGTGATCATTGCTGCCGGCCTTGACGGCATCCGCTCCAAGGCCGATCCGGGCAAGCGTTGGGATATCGACATGTATACCCAAGGGCATACCGTCACCGACGCGCCGAAACTGCCGCTCAACCTGCTTGACGCGCTGCGCGACTATGACAAGGACACCACGCTAAAGGCGATGATGGGCGACGAATTCTCGGCCGCCTACCTGAAACTGAAACATCAGGAATGGACAAGCTTTGTGTCGCATTTCTCGCGCTGGGAACACGACAATACGGTTGATATCTAACCCAAACCATCGCTGCAAAAACCCAAAGGCCCCGGATCAATCCGGGGCCTTTGTCATACCCCCCTAGAGCGTGTTGCGCTTCATCGGGTTCTTCCGATAAAGCGCAACACGCAACATTCCTAGCCTGCTCTGGTCTTGGATTGCTTTCAATCTGAATCAGATTGAAAGCAATCCGCTCCAATCCGCGCCACCGCTTGAACCCAACAGCGCAAGCGGCATAGCCTGCAACCAGACGCCGGGCCATGCACCACAGAATCAGATCGCCTGTTCCCTGCAACCAAACCATAAGCCAAGGCCACGGCGGCCACGGGTGCGCCCCCGAACGTCAAGGCCAATGACATAAGGACCAAGCTGATCAAACCAATAGATAAACTGGCTTTTGGCGGCAGGCTGATCGCCCTTGATCTCGCGCGCTCGGCCGCCCTAGTGGCGATGGTCGTGTTCCATTTCACCTATGATCTACAGCTTTTTGGCTATGCCCCTCCCGGCACGGTATTTTCGCCAGGCTGGCAGATTTTCGCCAGAGCGGTGGCTGGCAGCTTTATCTTCCTTGCGGGCTTTAGCCTTTATCTCGCGCATCGTGATCGCATCCATTGGCGCAAGGCGCTGCATAGGCTTGCCCTGCTGGCGGCGGCGGCGGCACTGGTCACCGGGGCCACTTACGTCGGAATGCCAGATCAATTCATCTACTTTGGCATCCTGCATTCGATCACAGTGTCCAGCGTGATCGGCCTTGCCTTCCTGCGGCTGCCCGCATCGGTGACGCTGATCGCCGGGGCTGCCGTTCTGGCGATGGCACGCGGTCTGCACGCCGAGTTTTTCAATGCGCCGATGCTGCTTTGGCTTGGCCTTGGCACAGAAACCCGGCGCGCGATGGATTTCGAGCCTACTTTCCCGTGGCTTGCCCCGCTTTTGTTCGGTCTGGCTGTGGCCAAGCTTCTGGCGCATCGGGGGCTTCTTGCGCGGCTTTCAGATCAGGCCGCCCCCTCCAAAGGCTTGCGGCTGCTGGCATGGCCGGGGCAGCACAGCCTTGCGATTTATCTTTGTCATCAGCCGATCCTGATCGGTCTGCTGTGGTGCGTAACCCAGCTGATCGGATAGCCGTCGCGGTCAAGCCGCCTTTACGGCTGGCCCCAGATCAGCAATCCGGGGCCAGCGCATATTTTGCCATTCAGATCAGTTCTTCAGATAGCTTTCCATGCTGTCTTCCAAAGCGTCCTTCCACGGCGTGTGATGGATCGGTGCCATCGTCCCGGTGATCACCGACCGATAGGCATGGTTGCGGAACGCCATGATGTCTTCGGCCTTGTGGTGTTTCCATTCAAAGAACGCCTCGCAGGCCCCGTCGACGTCAAAGCTGGGGTAATCCGTTTCAGCAATCAGTTCTTTCACATAGTCGCCCTGATAGTGGATCGCGTCATGCGCGTCGGCGCCCGCATCCTCGCCCGCAACCCGCGCCACCACGTCCGCCGCCCGCACCGCTGCATCTGTCGGAATCGCAATCCGCCCCATGATCGCATCGCGCACCCACCAGGCTTGGGCGTCAAACATGTTGAAGGTGAACCACTGATCCTGCATGCCGACAAAGAACAGCTTGGGGTTTTTGACCCAGGCAACCCCCTTGTAAAGATCCGCCGCAGCCAACCGGTTTGCCGTCTTCAGGCGCAGATCGTCGGGCAGGAACGGGAAATGGTGCTTGTAACCAGTGCACAGGATAATCGCGTCGATCTTCTTCGATGTCCCGTCCTTGAAATACGCCGTCGTCTCATCCACCCGCAGCAGCGCCGGAACTTCTTGCCAATTGGACGGCCATTTGAACCCCATCGGCGCGGTGCGGTGGCACACGGTGATCGACTTCGCGCCATATTTCCAGCACTGCGAGCCGATATCCTCGGCAGAATACGACGTGCCGACCAATAGCAGATCCTTGCCCTTGAACTCCAGCGCATCGCGGAAATCGTGGGCATGCAGCACACGGCCGCCAAAGCTGGCGAAACCGGGGTATTCCGGCACATTTGGCGTCGAGAAATGCCCCGAGGCCACGATCACATGATCAAAAACCTCGTCATACATCCGGTCGGCTTTCAGATCATGGGCGGTGACCGTAAACTTCCCCGTCGCCTGATCATAGCGCACAAACCGGATCGTGGTGCTGAACCGGATCCAATCGCGCACCCCGGCCTTCTTCACCCGACCTTCGATATAGTCAAACAACACTGCCCGCGGCGGGTAACTGGCGATCTGTTTGCCAAAGTGTTCCTCAAAGGAATAGTCCGCAAATTCAAGCCCTTCCTTCGGACCGTTCGACCACAGATAGCGATACATCGAGCCATGCACCGGCTCGCCATATTCATCCAGCCCCGTCCGCCAGGTGTAATTCCACAAGCCGCCCCAGTTGTCTTGCTTCTCGAAACACACCACTTCCGGAATATCGGCGCCCTTGGCCTTTGCCGACTGAAACGCTCTTAACTGCGCAAGTCCCGATGGCCCCGCCCCGATCACGGCTACACGTTTCTTCATCCTGGTCTCCCTGTTGGCACTATCGGGTTGGCACTATCGGCACCGCCCTCTTGATTACCGCAAAACTAACGAGACTCCATACTCTGTGTCAAATATTCTTCCCTTCAGGAAAGACGCAAACTGCCAAATTCCCCCTCAAGAGGGCACAGACCGATCCCGCGCCAAGCCGATTGCCTGTTTCAACAGCATTTCATCGCCAATATGGTTGCACAATATCAGGATCAGCCGCGCATTCATCGCCGCCGCCGCCTCGGCAGACATCTCGCGTTGGCTGCCCACCAGAAATTCGTAAAACCCATCCGGGTCGGCGATATTCGGCGTCAAAATCAATGTCATTTCACACCTCACACCGGCAACGGGCCATCGCCGCCCGCACCGCCACCGCGTCAAACCTGCGCCACCGCGCGGCCACATGCTGATCGGGGCGAATCAGATAGGTGGTGCCGGGCTGTCCGTCATAGCGCTTGGTCAGCAACCGCTGTGCATCGCCAATATCCACCCCCACCCGCAACATCCGCACCCCTGCCATCGCGGCCGCATGGCCAAACACCAGCAC
>JBAVTI010000467.1:0-17364 GCA_049696055.1 Paracoccaceae bacterium
GCCCCAACCAACTGGGCCAGATCGCAGCCCTTTGGGGGATGCAAAACCTTGGCCAATGGGTTGCAGGCGAGCGCGCCGAAATCCTTGCTCGCAAAGCCGCGATGATCAATGGTTTCAAGGCCTTACCAAACTGGAAACTGCTCGGTTGTGGCGCCTATTTCGCCTATGTCGAACACCCCTACCCCATGCCTTCCGACGAACTGGCCAAACGCCTGGTGCATGAGGCCGCCATCCTGATGCTGCCTGGCACGATGTTCCAACCCATTGATAACGTGGATGGAAAACGCCAATTGCGCATTGCCTTTGCCAATGTTGATGCCGCCGGTATCGCCGAAATGTTCAGCCGGCTTAAGGCATTGAAACTCTGACGATTTCCCGTTTGGAAATATCCTCGGGGAAGGGGTCCGGGGAGGGGGCAGACAGCCCTCTCCCCGGTGGTTGACGCATCCCCAAATCCAGCCCATCTTGCCCCTCCGCTCACAACCCCTTAGACACAGCGCAGCAACCCTTTTCCTGACAGGCAAACCCATGGCAAAAGCACCCGAAACCGACAGCCCGATCCGCAAACGCAAGGGTGCCTCGATCGTGGTCTGGGTTTTGATGGCCATGCTGGTCGCAGGCTTGGGCGGATTTGGCATTACCAATTATGGCTCGGGCGTTTCGGCCATCGGCCAGGTTGGCAACCGCGAGATCGACGTCAACCAATACGCACGCGCCCTGCAGGCCGAGATCAATGCCTTTGGCGCGCAGGTCGGCACGCCGGTAACCTTGCAACAGGCGCAGGCATTGGGGCTTGATAGCCGGGTCCGTCAGCAATTGGTTACCTCCGCTGCCCTCGACAACGAATCTGATCGCATCGGAATTTCGGTCGGCGATAGCCGCGTTGCAAAAGAAATTACCGCTATGCCTGCATTTCAAGGCGCGTCAGGCAGTTTTGACCGTGAAGCTTACCGTTTTACGCTAAAAAACAATCGCTTGACCGAGACGGAATTCGAGGCGTCCCTTCGCGACGACCTGGCGCGCAGCCTTCTGCAGGGCGCGATAATCGGGGGTTTTTCGGCACCAGCGCCGCTGACGGATACGCTATATGCCTATGTCGCCGAGCGCCGCGGTCTGACCCTGCTGCGCCTTTCCGAGGCTGATCTGGCAACACCGCTTGCCACTCCGACCGACGCAGATCTCAAGGCGCATTACGATGCGCATATCGACGCCTTCACCAAGCCCGAAGCGCGGCGTATTACCTATGCGGTCCTGCTACCAGAAACGCTGGCAGCCACCATGCCGGTGGACGAAGCGGCGTTGAAGGCCCTGTATGACGAACGTATCGACGAATTTGTGCAGCCCGAAAGACGCTTGGTCGAGCGGCTTGTCTACCCGACCGAAGCCGATGCCGCTGCCGCCAAAGCCCGCCTTGATGCAGGCGAGACATTTGAGACGCTGGTAGCTGATCGCGGTTTGGCATTGGGCGATATCGACTTGGGCGATGTTTCTCCTGCGGACCTGGGGCCTGCGGGCGAGGCGGTGTTTGCCATGACTGAACCTGGGGTCGTCGGGCCTTTGGCATCGGATCTGGGGCCAGCACTTTTTCGGATGAACGCGGTACTTGCGGCGCAGGAAACGCCGTTTGAAGAAGCGCGCGAGACACTGGTGGTAGAGTTTCAACAAGACGCCGCCCGCCGCGATATTGCCGACCGCGTTGAAGGGATTGATGATGCCTTGGCCGGCGGTGCCACACTGGAAGATCTGGCCAAAGAATTCGGTATGTCACTGGAAAATATTGATTTCTCTTCGGCCTCTGACGAGCCTATCGCGGGTTATCCTGCCTTCCGCGAGGCAGCAACGGCGGCGGCGGAAGGTGACTTCCCAGAAGCAACTCTGCTGGATGATGGCGGCGTGTTTGCTCTGCGGCTTGATGCAATTGTGCCCCCGACCCCGATCCCGCTGGAAGAAGCACGCGATGCGGTGACTGAAGCCTGGCACGCCGCTGCGGTTGCTGCCGCACTTGCCATCCGCGCCGCCGAGATCAAAACCGAAGTCGATGGTGGCACCTCGATGTCGGATTTTGGCATCCTATCAGTCACGCCTGAAATCGCGCGCGATGGGTTTGTTGAAAACGTCCCGGAAGGCTTTATGGCCACAATCTTCGCAATGACCGAAGGCGAGACCAAGCTGATTGAGGGCCCGGGATTCACGGGCCTTGTTCGGCTGGACCGCATTCAACCTGCGACGGGCGAAGGTGATGCTGCCGTAGCGTTGAAGGCCGCAATCTCGGCGCAAGTCGAACAGGCACTGTCGCAAGATGCGTTTGCGTTATTTTCGACGGCGCTGGGGCAAGAAGCGGGCATCAAACTGGACGAGGCAGCGATCGCTGCTGTCCACGCCCAGTTTCAGTAAGGGGCGAAGCCATGGCTTTGACACCCTCGTTTGAAGAGTTCGAACGTGGTTGGGCGGCTGGCCGGAACCAATTGGTTTATGCCCGATTGGCCGCTGATCTGGACACACCGGTGTCGCTGATGCTGAAACTTGCAGAGGCGCGCACCGATACTTTCATGCTGGAATCGGTGACGGGCGGCGAAGTGCGTGGGCGCTATTCGGTGGTTGGCATGAAGCCCGATCTGATCTGGCAATGCCACGGCACGCGGTCGCGCATCAACCGCGAGGCCCGGTTTGACCCGGCGGCGTTTGCGCCACTTGAAGGCCACCCTCTTGTGACACTGCGGGCGTTGATTGCGGAAAGCCGGATCGAGATGCCAAGTGATCTGCCGGCCATTGCGGCAGGGCTGTTTGGCTATCTGGGCTACGATATGATCCGGCTGGTGGAACATCTACCCAACGTGAACCCCGACCCCTTGGGCCTGCCCGATGCCGTGCTTATGCGACCTTCGGTCGTGGCGGTGTTAGATGGCGTGAAGGGGGAAGTGACGGTTGTGGCCCCCGCATGGGCGACATCTGGCCTGTCAGCCCGCGCCGCCTATGCCCAAGCCGCTGAACGGGTGATGGACGCACTGCGCGATCTTGACCGCGCCCCCACCGCTGCCAGCCGCGACTTTGGTGAGGCTGCACCCGTGGGCGAGATGGTGTCGAATTTCACCCATGAAGGCTACAAAGCCA
This sequence comes from Paracoccaceae bacterium, assembly GCA_049696055.1. GTDB lineage: Bacteria > Pseudomonadota > Alphaproteobacteria > Rhodobacterales > Rhodobacteraceae > JBAVTI01. The sequence goes on from JBAVTI010000467.1 coordinate 3,112, forward strand.
CGGTTGAAAAGGCGAAAGACTATATTCGCGCGGGCGACATCTTTCAGGTGGTTCCAAGCCAACGCTGGAGCCAAAGCTTTTCGCAGCCGCCCTTTGCGCTGTATCGCAGCTTGCGGCGCACCAATCCCTCGCCTTTCCTGTTCTTTTTCAATTTTGGCGGCTTTCAGGTGGTGGGTGCCAGCCCCGAAATCCTTGTGCGGCTACGCGACGGCGAAGTGACGGTGCGCCCGATCGCAGGCACCCGCAAGCGTGGAGCGACGCCGGAGGAAGACAAGGCTTTGGAACTGGATCTGCTGGCGGACCAGAAAGAGCTGGCAGAGCATCTGATGCTGCTGGATCTGGGCCGCAATGATGTGGGCCGGGTGGCAAAGGTTGGCACCGTGCGCCCGACCGAGAAGTTCATCATTGAGCGCTATTCCCACGTCATGCATATCGTGTCGAACGTGGTGGGGCAGATTGCGGATGGCGAAGATGCGCTATCGGCACTGCTGGCGGGCCTGCCTGCGGGCACGGTTTCAGGGGCACCCAAAGTGCGGGCGATGGAAATTATCGACGAGTTGGAGCCCGAAAAGCGCGGCGTTTATGGCGGCGGCGTGGGGTATTTTGCCGCTAATGGCGAGATGGATTTCTGCATCGCACTGCGCACCGCCGTGCTTAAGGACGAGGTGCTTTATATTCAGGCCGGAGGGGGTGTGGTTTACGACAGCGACCCCGAAGCCGAATATCAAGAAACGGTCAGCAAATCGCGTGCATTGCGCCGTGCGGCCGAGGATGCAGGATTGTTCGCCCGGCGCGGTAACGGCTGAAGCGGAAAAGGTGGGGGGCTGTCTGCCCCCCAACTGTCATTTGGCCAAGGCCCAATGACTTCCCCCCCGAGAGTATTTCCACAAGAAAAAGCGAAAAGAGCGCGGGCGAAGTAGGCCCGCGCTTTGGCGCTAAGGCGTGGTCAGGATAGCGGTGATCGGGGCGAGTACCACCGATGAGGCCCGGCCTTCTACCGTCCATTCCAACAGAGCCGCGACGGTTTCGGGGCGGGTTTCACCTACCACCGCTACCCGACCATCCTGCGCGGCCTTGAACGCCGCGCGGTCAAGGTAACGGCGCAGCGTGGGGGCAGATTCCCCTTCGGCATCCAGACGGCGGAAGATCAGCGCCGATGGCACGCCCTCGCGGCGGGCAACCTGATCGCCCGCGTTCAAGCCCTTGTCCCAGGTTACAAGGCCGCGGCCCTGCCCCTTGACGACAGGCACCACTTGGCTGGCCAGCGGTCGGTCATTCTGAAAGCCACCTTCCTCCAGGTCGAAAACCGCCACCGCTTCGGGTAGGGTTGCGGCGTGAGACTGGAACGTCACCTCTAGATCGGATGCCGTGGCGCCTTGGGGAATACCGGTCGCCAACATCACCACCTCTTGCCCGGCGGCGCGGTAAATGGCAGCGGCGGTTGCAGCATCGGCGGCGGCGGGATCAATGGCAAAGGTGACCGGAAAGGGTAGCGCCGCGAGGGCGGTGCGGTCAACATTCGGGCCGCCGGTATCAATCAGAATCACCGCAAAGATCGGCTTGGCAGACGGATTTTCGAACGGCCTGGCAAAGCGGGTAACGGCGGGCTGATCTTCGGGCAGCACAATGGCAGGTTCGATTTCTGCCGGATCAAGGGCGTTTGGCACATCGCTGATCCGGGGCAGCCGATCTGTAGTGACGCCGTCGACGGCGTCGGAAAATCCGGGTGCGGGCAGCATGGGATCAATGGGTTGTGGCGCATCGGGTTGAAGCCCTGGCTCGGGTTCCAATATTGCCGGGATCGCTGGATCAACCTCTGCAAAGCCTTCAGCATTGGGGGCGACGGGCGTGGGTGCAGGGTCTAGAAGCGCAGGATCTGACGATACTGCGGCGTCTGCACCGGGTTCGGGGATCGCTGTTAAGGGTGGTTCTGCGCTTTTATCTGCCACAGACGGCACCGCCAGGTCGGACGTTTCAAGCAGCGCCTGCTCTTCGGGAGTAAGCGGTGGCGGAGGTGGTAAATCGGCAGGAGCAGGATTTGTATCATCGCCGGGCGTCGAAGGCCGGGCGGGATCAATCGGCGCAGGCTTGGCATCGATCACTGCCGTTAGTGCCGGTGCGGAGACGTTGTCTTCGGGCACGGCAGGCGCTTTGGGTGCAGCGTCAAGGGCGTCAGGCGGTGCGGCGGACGCTTCGATTGGTGGCGTCGCCGAGGCGCCTTCGACGGGGTCTTTTGTGTTTGAGACCGCAGGAGCCGTTGCCTCTGCGGCGGGCTTGGTCGCGGCTGGTGCGGCGGCGGTGGACGCACCTGACGTTTCGGGTGTGGCGGGTTTTGGTGATGTAGCGGTTACAGCAGTATCATTCTGAGCAGTATCGTTCGCTGCCGCTGTGGGCTGATTTGGCGCAGCGGTTTCGCCTTCTGGCGCTTTTGGCGCGATTTTAAGGGTGTCGTCTGCGCTTGCAATCTCTGTAACTGCGTCCGGTGTCGCGACCGGTTCCGGGACGGCTTCTGCAATAACAGCGTCCGACGCTTTGGCCGACACTTCGGGAACCACAGCAACGCGCCCTCTATCGGCAATGGGTGTCAACTGCGACACCACACCAAGCCCGGCAGCAGCGACAACGCTGCCCCAGATCACACCTGAAACGAAACCTCGCACCAACCTGCCTCCGTCTTGCCCGACTTTTTTTACCGTCATTTGCTTCCGGGGAAAAGGGAGGGTTTCCCTTGACGACCCGGTGGCGGTCTGACCATGTATAGCGCGACCGACGACAGGGTTCACCCCCTATCCCACCAGATCGCACCAGATCGTCTTAGGACCCCGCAAGATGCTGCTTTTGATCGATAACTATGACAGTTTCACCTACAATCTCGTGCATTATCTGGGCGAATTGGGCGCAGACGTCAGGGTTTTGCGCAATGATGCGCTTGATGTGCAGGCCGCGATGTCACTGCGGCCCACCACTATTGTGCTATCACCAGGGCCATGCGACCCGGCGCAGGCTGGGATTTGCCTGCCGCTTACCCTTGCTGCCGCTGAGGCGAGAATCCCACTTTTGGGGGTCTGCCTTGGGCACCAAACCATTGGCGAGGCCTTTGGTGGCCATGTCGTGCGCTGCAGTGAAATTGTGCATGGCAAGATGGGGGTCATCCACCATTCCGGGCGGGGCGTGTTCAAAGGGCTGCCATCGCCATTCCTTGCGACCCGGTATCATTCGCTGATTGTTGACCGCGCCACCTTGCCTGATTGCCTTGAAGTAACCGCTTGGCTGGAAGATGGCACAATCATGGGCCTGCGCCACAAAACCCTGCCAATCGAAGGCGTGCAGTTTCACCCCGAAAGCATCGCTTCGGAGCACGGCCACCAATTGCTGCGCAATTTCCTGGAAATTTCGGATGCCGAGGTTTCCGCATGAGCGACCGCCTGAAGCCGCTAATCGGCATTGCTGCCACCCGCGCCCTGACCCGTACCGAGGCTGAGACGGCGTTCGAGGCGCTTTTTGAGGGCGAAGCAACCCCGGCGCAAATGGGCGGCTTTCTGATGGCCCTGCGCACCCGCGGCGAAACGGTAGACGAGTATACCGCTGCCGCTGCGGTGATGCGTGCCAAATGTCATGCCGTGCGGGCACCGGTCGGCGCGATGGATATCGTCGGCACCGGTGGCGACGGCAAAGGCACGCTGAATATTTCAACTGCAACCGCCTTTGTGGTGGCGGGCGCGGGTGTTGTGGTCGCCAAGCACGGCAACCGCAACCTCTCGTCCAAATCGGGCGCTGCCGATGCGCTGACCGAACTGGGCCTGAACGTGATGGTCGGTGCCGACGTGGTGGAACGCTGTCTGGCCGAGGCCGGGATCGGGTTCATGATGGCCCCGATGCATCACCCTGCCATGCGCCATGTCGGCCCGGTGCGCACCGAGCTTGGCACCCGGACAATTTTCAACATTCTGGGCCCACTGACCAATCCTGCCGGGGTGAAACGTCAGCTAACAGGGGCATTTTCGCCGGCGTTGATCCGGCCAATGGCCGAAGTACTGAAAGCCCTTGGGTCCGAAAAGGCGTGGCTGGTGCATGGCGACGATGGTACCGATGAGCTTTCCATTGCGACCACTTCGAGAGTGGCGGCTTTGGAAAACGGCGCCATCCGCGAATTCTTGGTGCATCCGGAAGACGCTGGTCTACCCGTACATCCGTTTGAAGCTATTCTGGGGGGCTCGCCGGCTGAAAATGCCGTGGCTTTTCGTGCTCTGCTAGAAGGGGCCGAAGGGGCATACCGAGATGCTGTGCTATTGAATGCCGCCGCTGCCTTGGTTGTCGCAGATCATGCGGATTCGCTACCGCAAGGTGTGCTGATAGCCGAAGAAAGCATCGACAGCGGGGCCGCGTTGGAAAAGGTTCTGGCATTGGCGCAGATTACGAACATGGGTTAAACGCAGAAGGCAATCGGTCTATGACCAACACTGCTTTTCTTTGGCACTTTCCTTGGCTAGGTCTTCCCCATGAGCACCATTCTTGATCGCATCAAAGCCTATAAGCTGGAAGAAATCGCCAACCGTAAGGCCGCGCGCCCTCTTGCAGAGGTAGAAGATGCCGCACGCGCGGCAGCAGCGCCCCGTGGCTTTTCGCGCGCATTGCATGAAGCCTCGGGAAGCGGCTATGGATTGATTGCGGAAATCAAGAAAGCCAGCCCTTCCAAGGGCTTGATCCGGGCCGACTTTAATCCGCCGGAGCTTGCCAAAGCCTATGAGGCAGGCGGTGCGACCTGTCTTTCGGTACTGACGGACGGGCCGTCGTTTCAGGGGGCGGACGAATATCTGACCGCTGCACATGATGCCACCCGCCTGCCCTGCCTGCGCAAGGATTTCCTTTACGACCCGTGGCAGGTTGTGGAATCCCGCGCGTTGGGTGCCGACTGCATCCTGATCATCATGGCCTCGGTTTCCGACGCGCAGGCGTTTGAATTGGAAGATGCCGCCATCCATTGGGGCATGGATGTGCTGATCGAGGTGCATGACAAGGCCGAACTGGAACGCGCGGCACTGTTGAAATCGGATCTTATCGGGATCAATAATCGCAATCTGCATTCGTTTGAGATTACGCTTGATACCACCCGAACCCTTGCCCGACTGGTACCCGAAGACCGACTGATCGTCGCGGAAAGCGGGCTTTATACACCAGAGGATTTGGCCGACCTTGCCCACTTTGGCGCGCGCTGCTTCTTGATCGGCGAAAGCTTGATGCGCCAAAAAGATGTGACCGCTGCCACGAGGGCAATATTGGCGCGCCCGTTAACGGCCGAGGGGGGAAGCTGATGTCCGGTTCCTCGGATCAAGACGGACTTTCGCATTTTGATGCGCAGGGCCATGCGCATATGGTGGATGTGTCGGAAAAACCGGTGACGGCACGCATTGCCGTCGCGCGGGGTGTGGTGCGGATGAGTGCGGCCACGCTGGCGCTAATTGTCGAAGGTCGGGCAAAGAAGGGCGACGTGCTGGGCGTGGCGCGGCTTGCGGGCATCATGGGCGCCAAGAAGACGGCCGATCTTATCCCGCTGTGCCACCCGTTGCCGATCACCAAGGTTGCACTGGACCTGACACCCGACGCGACGCTGCCGGGCATTGTGATCGAGGCTACGGTAAAGACCGGTGGACAGACCGGCGTCGAAATGGAGGCACTGACGGCGGTGACCGTGGCCGCGTTGACGATCTATGATATGGTCAAGGCTGTCGAGAAATCGATGCGGATTGAAGATATCCATCTTGTTCTGAAAGATGGCGGAAAATCAGGTCGTTACGAGGCGAAATGATGATATCGGTTGAAGAGGCTCTGGCGCGTGTTCTGGCTCTTGCGACCCCTCTTGGCACTGAAACCGTGCCTCTGGTGCAAGCTGCTGGCCGCTGGATGTGCACCCCTGCGGTGGCGCGACGCAACCAACCGCCCTTTGCCGCTTCGGCGATGGATGGCTATGCGGTTTGCGGCAATCCCAACCCTGGCGACCACCTTCGCGTTATTGGCGAAGCGGGGGCTGGCCATGGTTTTGGCGGCACCGTCGCGCCCGGTCAGGCGCTGCGGATTTTTACCGGCGCCCCGGTTCCCGATGGTGCCACACGGATTATCATTCAAGAAGACATCAGCGTTACGGCTGATGGGATTACGCTGAACACCGCTGTGCAAGCCAACGACAACATCCGCCCGGTCGGCAGTGATTTCCGTTTGGGCGACACCCTTGCACCGCGTCTGGTTCGCCCCAACGATGTGGCACTGCTGGCAGCAATGAACATCCCTTATGTCAGCGTGACCCGCCGTCCAGTGGTGGCCCTCATTGCAACGGGCGACGAATTGGTGATGCCAGGCGAGGATCCGGGGCCTGATCAGATCATCGCCTCAAACTCGTTTGCGCTAAAAGCGTTGTGCGAAGCCGCAGGTGCCGAAGCGCGCCTACTTCCCATTGCCCGCGATACCGAAGCGGATTTGCGCATGGTTTTTGATCTGGCCATTGGGGCCGATCTGATCGTGACGATCGGTGGCGCATCCGTTGGGGACCATGATCTGGTGCGCGGCGTGGCAGAAAGCCTGGGGTTAGAGCGTGCATTCTACAAAATCGCCATGCGCCCCGGCAAACCACTGATGGCGGGGCGATTGCGCGGGGTGCCGATGTTAGGCCTGCCGGGAAACCCGGTGTCCGCCATTGTTTGTGGCCATCTATTCCTACTGCCGTTGATCCGCGCCATGTTGGGAGATCCGTACCCTGCGCCAGCGGTGCTTCGTGCGGTGTTGGCGCAAGACGTGTCTGATACTGGCCCAAGGACGCATTACATGCGCGCAAAACTGGAACCCGGCCTCGGCTTGCCGAAAATTGCGCCCTTCACACAACAAGACAGCGCCTTGCTTGGCATTCTTACCCAAAGCAACGCCCTGCTGATCCGGCCCTTGGGCGATGTTGCGCGAAAGATCGGCGAAGAGGTCGCCTATCTGCCAATTTAAGCAACAGGGTTGACACAAACCGGGAACACGGGCAGAACATTGTGTTAACAAGACTGTTGCTTCTGGAACTGGAGGGTGGCCGATGCTGACGCGAAAGCAAATGGAACTGCTTGATTTCATCAAAACGCGGCTGGACCGTGATGGTGTGCCGCCGTCGTTCGACGAGATGAAAGAAGCTTTGGATTTGCGGTCCAAATCTGGCATCCATCGCCTGATTACGGCGCTTGAGGAACGCGGGTTTATTCGCCGTCTGGCACATCGCGCACGCGCATTGGAAATCGTGAAACTGCCCGAAGCCATGGAACGTCCGGGCTTTTCCCCAAAGATCATCCAAGGCGACAAGGTGGATCCACCGCGCGGTGCCATGCCGATTGAGGGTGTTTATGCCATCGAACTGCCGGTCATGGGCCGAATTGCTGCTGGTGTGCCAATTGAAGCCATCTCTGAAGTGTCACATCATGTGGCGGTGCCGGGGTCGATGCTTTCTGGCAAGGGCAGCCACTATGCCCTTGAAGTCAAAGGTGATTCGATGATCGACGCCGGAATCAATGATGGCGATATTGTCGTGATCCGCGAACAATCTACGGCCGAGAATGGCGATATTGTGGTGGCGCTGGTCGAAGATTCCGAAGCGACGCTAAAGCGTTTTCGGCGTCGTGGCGGCATGATAGCACTGGAAGCAGCCAACCCGGCATATGAGACCCGGGTTTTTCCTGATCATCTGGTCAAGGTGCAAGGTCGGTTGGTCGGTCTGATCCGCAGCTACTAATCGCGCGTCAGGAACAAACCGGGCATCGGATTGGACGACGAGGAGGTGCTTGATTTTTCCGGATTGAAGGCTCTGCGCGTCCACAATCGGCGCGCACTCATTGCTGGGTCGAGGCGGAGTTTGCCCGTATCGCCGAGCCAAATTGCCAAACCTCCGGTCTGTTTTAGAAACGCAAGGTCGATCACCTTACAGTCCCCCGGAACCGCGCCCTCTAATTGGGCGGCAAGGATCACCAGATCTGTGTTGGCGCAGGTTTTTGCGAGCGCCTCCGCAGCCCCCTTTCCTTTCAATTGCACCACATGCCAATCGCCAAGTTGGAAACTGCGCGCGCCTTTTGGTCCATCGAAACCAGCACGTAGAGCAGCGGTTTCCTGATCCGAGAGGTCGCCATCATTTTCCAACCAGCTGGTCGCGGCAAAGCCCGCCCCGCGAGGTGACGACAGCGCACGCCCATCGGCGCTCAACAGCCCAACCACCGCGGCATCGGCGCTAATGAGCAGCGGCGGGCGTTCCACCCCCGACCACAGGACAAAGGCAAGGGCAATCGGGGCCAACCCATAACCGCGCACCTTGCCGCGCCACAAAATGATCCATAGCCCACCAAGGGTTATCAACGGCAACACCCATGGCCCCGGCGTCGGAACGGCCGAAACCGAACCTTCCCACTGTGCCACCTGATGAGCCACCCACAGAATCCATTCCGAACCCTTGCCCATTACCCAAAGCGGCAGCGCCTGCAATCCGATCGGCGCCAAAAGTGCTGCCACCGCCCCGGCGGGCATCACCACTGCGCCCATCACCGGCACGGTCAAAAGATTGGCAAAGAACCCAAAATCGGCAATTCGATTGAAATGTGCGGCCCCGAAGGGGGCAGTGGCGATACCGGCCAACAAGGAAGACAACACAAGGGTAAAAACCGGCATTGCCCACCGGGGAATCCGGCCATGGACGATCCCCCCCTCCAATGCACCAAACCCTGCGATCAAAGCCGTGGTCGCTGCGAAAGACATCTGAAACCCCGGCTCTAACAAGCTTTCGGGTCTAAGGATCAACAAGACGCAGGCGGATATTGCAACCGACCGCAAAGAAAGCGCCCGCCGGTCAAACAGCACCGCCCCCAACATCACCGCAACCATAATGAAAGCCCGTTCCGTGGCAACATTTGCACCGGACAACTGCAGATAGAACCACGCCACCGCAAATGCGACGACGGCAGCAACCTTTTTCGAATTTATCCGCAGTGCCAGATAAGGCACCAAAGCCAACCCGTATCGCAGCAGCGCAAATACGAACCCGGTCAGAAAGGCCATGTTCATCCCCGAGATCGCAAGCAAATGCGCAAGGCTTGATTTGCGCAGATCGACGACCGCTTGCAGGCTTAGCCCTGACCGATCACCCGTCATCACGCCGGACGAAAACGCACCTGCGTCGCCGGGAACCGCTGCCATGATACTGTTCGATAAGCGGGTTCGAAGACGGTTGATAATCTGCGAGCCGGGCTCGGGTGGTGCAAGCAACAGAACGGGTGTGCGACTGTAGCCGACAGCGCCCAATTGGTTGAAATATGCCATCCGCTGAAAATCAAAACCGCCAGGTTCAGGTGGGCCTTCGGGCCCCGAAAGATGCCCTGTCAGCATGACCACTTGTCCCGGATCGGGCACCAAATAGCCGTCGTCTCCATGCAATGACACCCGCACTGTTTTCGGGGTGCGTTCTGGCGCCATACGCTCCAGCAACACGTGATCCAAAGTCAAACGCAATTGATCGGACTGCGAGCGGTCAATGGTGATGATGCGACCCTGTATCGGGCCATAATAGCGAAACTCCAGAACCGGCGACTGCACCAGATGACCGCGCGCGCCCGCCGCCAAAAAGCCAACCACAACGCAGGCAATGGCAACAGAAAAAGGGTGACCGTCCTCAGGCCCAAGATGCCACAGGGCGGTTGCGCCAATGCCGACAACCGCAGCAAGTGCATAGAAAACGATCCCAGGTTCCCACGACAATGAGAACCAAAGGCCAATCCCCATGGCCAGAAACACCGGCACCCATGGAAACAATATCCCGCGCGCCGCCGACAGCGCCGTGACCGGGTTCCATCGGCTGCCTTGTATCAAAGGCCAGAGCCTGCCCACCTTGTTTCCCGCCTCATGATTGCCTAGAGATACCGCAACCCTATCGCCAAGTTGGTTTCCGAAAGGTTAAGACGCATGAGCGCGCCAAAATCCAAAGCTGTTGTTACCCGCTTCGCCCCCTCGCCCACCGGATATCTACACATTGGCGGCGGGCGGACCGCGCTTTTCAACTGGCTGTTTGCCCGCCACCATAGCGGCACCTTTCTGCTGCGCATCGAGGACACCGACCGCGAGCGTTCGACCCCTGAGGCAACCGACGCCATTTTGCGCGGCCTGAATTGGCTCGGTCTGGATTGGGACGGCGAGGTGGTCAGCCAGTTCGACCGAAAAGACCGCCACGCCGACGTGGCCCGCGAAATGCTGGCGCGTGGCGCGGCCTACAAGTGCTTTTGCACCCAGGATGAAATCGAAGCAGCGCGCAGTCTGGCCGAGGCCGAAGGACGCAACCGCATGTTCCAAAGCCCATGGCGTGACGCCGATCCAAGCACCTATCCAGATGCACCTTTCGTAATCCGCATGAAAGCGCCGCGTGGCGGAGAGACGGTGATCAAAGACGCCGTGCAAGGCACTGTGCGGTTCGGAAATGATCAGCTCGATGATATGGTTTGTTTACGATCTGATGGTACGCCCACCTACATGCTGGCCGTTGTCGTGGATGATCACGACATGGGTGTTACGCATGTGATCCGGGGAGATGACCACCTGAACAATGCCGCACGCCAGACGATGGTCTATCAGGCTATGGACTGGGATATCCCGGTTTGGGCCCATATTCCGCTGATCCATGGGCCTGACGGTAAAAAGCTTTCGAAACGTCACGGCGCCGTCGGTGTCGAGGAATATCAGGCCATGGGCTATCCGGCGGCCGGGATGCGCAACTACCTGACCCGGCTGGGATGGGCGCACGGCGATGCCGAGTTTTTCACCACGGAACAGGCGGTGGAATGGTTCACACTTGAGGGAATCGGTCGCGCGGCAGCGCGGCTTGACTTCAAAAAGCTAGAGAATTTGTGTGGTCAGCACATCGCCGCAAGTGACGATGCTGCACTGCTGCATGAATTGCAGGCGTATCTAGAGGCATCGGGCCAGGCTGCGCTGACCGACACCCAAAATGATGCGGTGTATCGCGCATTATATTGCCTTAAAGACCGCGCCAAAACATTCCCGGAACTGATTGAAAAGGCTCATTTTGCTTTGATTTCGCGCCCTGTAGTGCCCGATGAGGCTGCGGCAAAAGCGCTGGATACGGTATCCCGTGGTATACTGAAAGAATTGACGCCGCGCCTGCACAATGCTACGTGGTTAAAGCAAGATCTTGAGGTCATCCTGACCGACGCTGCCGCCACTCATGGTATCAGCTTTGGCAAAATGGCCGCCCCCTTGCGCGCAGCTTTGGCGGGGCGCACGGTGACACCAAGCGTTTACGACATGATGCTTGTCATCGGTCGGGACGAGACGATTGCGCGGCTCAAGGATGCGACGGCGTAACCCGCCCCGCCCCTTTGCATCCCGCGCTTCCATTTGCAGCGCTTGCGCGCATGCACCAAAGCGAGAGGGATGAAAGATGGCAGACACGACCAGAACCGCGAAGTTGAGCTTTGACGACAAGGTGATCGAGCTGCCGATGCACTCGCCCACCCTTGGCCCTGATGTGCTTGATATCCGCAAGCTTTATGCCCAAGGCGACGTGTTTACCTATGATCCGGGCTTCACCTCGACCGCTGCTTGCGAAAGTGCGATCACTTTCATCGACGGCGACGAGGGCATCTTGCTGCATCGTGGTTACCCCATTGATCAACTGGCGGAACAATCGCACTACTTGGAAGTGTGCTATTTGCTGCTTTATGGTGAACTGCCAAATGGCGCGCAACTGGCCGATTTTGAGGCCCGCGTGACCAAACACACCATGGTGCATGAACAAATGCACTATTTCTTCCGTGGATTCCGCCGCGACAGCCACCCAATGGCCACGATGGTTGGTGTGGTCGGTGCTATGTCGGCGTTCTATCACGACTCGACGGACATCAACGATCCGTGGCAACGCGAAGTCGCTGCAATTCGGCTGATCGCCAAGCTGCCTACGATTGCGGCGATGGCCTATAAATACTCGGTCGGGCAGCCCTTTGTTTATCCCAAGAACAGTCTCGACTATGCGTCGAACTTTTTGCACATGTGTTTTGCGGTGCCTTGCGAAGAATATGTGGTCAATCCCGTCATTGCAAAAGCGATGGACCGGATCATGACGCTACATGCGGACCATGAGCAAAATGCGTCGACCTCAACCGTGCGCCTTGCCGGATCATCAGGTGCCAACCCGTTTGCGTGTATTGCGGCTGGTATTGCCTGCCTTTGGGGCCCGGCCCATGGCGGCGCCAACCAGGCTTGCCTTGAAATGCTGCGCGAAATTGGCACTGTGGACCGGATTCCCGAATACATTCGTCGTGCCAAGGACAAGGACGACTCTTTCCGCCTGATGGGTTTTGGTCACCGGGTTTATAAGAACTTCGACCCGCGTGCTAAGGTGATGAAGGAAAGTGCCGACGAAGTGCTTGGCCTACTGGGAATTGAAAACAACCCGACATTGCAAGTTGCCAAGGAATTGGAACGGATCGCGCTGGAAGACGACTATTTCGTTTCCAAAAAGCTTTACCCGAACGTCGATTTCTATTCGGGCATCATTCTGGATGCGATCGGCTTCCCAACTTCGATGTTCACACCGATCTTTGCATTGTCGCGGACCGTTGGCTGGATTGCCCAGTGGAAAGAAATGATTGCCGACCCAACCCAAAAGATCGGCCGTCCGCGTCAGCTATATACTGGTGAAAAGCAACGCGATTATCAGGATGTACGCCACCGCTAAGGCAAGCCCTATTTCATGTGCGGCGGCCTAAGGGCCGCCGTTTTGCGTTTGCAGAACTGTCAACTTTGACCATCCAGCGTTGCAACCGCGCCGTAAATCTCGGGGCGACGGTCGCGGAAAATACCCCAACTAGCTCGAAGCGCTGCGATTGCGTCCAAGTCGAGCGTCGCCAGCAGCACTTCTTCCGAGGATCGGTCCGCTTTTGCCAACAACTTGCCAGTGTGATCGGCGATGAAGCTTGACCCATAGAACGTAACTGACGTGCCGTCCGGTGCCGTTTCCGTGCCTATCCGGTTTGACGCGATTACTGGCATAATATTTGCCGCAGCATGGCCCCGCATGGTCATTTCCCAATGCGGCTGACTGTCGTAATCGGGTGCCGGTGGTTCAGATCCGATGGCCGTCGGATAAAGCAGCAGTTCAGCCCCCAGCAGCGCCATCGACCGCGCGCATTCAGGGAACCATTGATCCCAACAAATACCCACGCCGATTCGACCATAGGCCGTCTTCCACACGCGAAACCCGGTATCGCCCGGCGAGAAATAGTATTTCTCCTCATATCCCGGTCCTTGCGGGATATGAGATTTCCGATAATTGCCCATCACAGTTCCATCGGCATCAATCATCGCCATCGCGTTGAAATGCACTTGGCCAGCCCGTTCGAAATACGACAGCGGCAATACCACACCAAGTTCCCGCGCCAATGCGGAAAACCGTGCAATCAGCGGGTGGCCTTTCATCGGTTGGGCAAGAGAAAAATACTCGGGACGCTCGGTGATGCAAAAATAAGGAGCCGCAAATAACTCTTGTATCAGAACCACTTGCGCACCCTGCCCTGCGGCCTGCCGCACCAATGCCTCGGCTCGGTCGGCATTGGCGGGTAGATCCCAAGAACAGGCGAATTGCGCAGCGGCAATGGTGATCGTACGCATGGTTTTCCCTTCGGTTTTGGGTATTTTGGCGTGGTACGGGGCAAGAGAGCAAGCCCCCTCGACACGGCCGACACATCAGGCGAAAAGAAAACAAAGGAGACGCCAATGCCCGAGTCCTATGTCGCCAACGCACCCGCTGACATCCCAGATCGCGCCACCCTGCTGTCGATGTCAGGGATGCAATTTGTGCAGGGTATGCTGGACGGCCATCTGCCTCAGCCCGCGATTTCGGCGCTGATGGGCTATTCACTGCATTCGGCGGAACCGGGGCGCGCAACCTTTCGTGGCGCGCCAAGTTTTGGCCATACCAATCCTCTTGGGGCGGTGCATGGCGGCTGGTATGGAACGCTGCTGGACAGCGCGTTGGGCTGTGCGGTGATGACGATAGTGCCGAAGGGAAAGTGGTATACGACTTTGGAATACAAAGTAAATTTGGTGCGCGCCCTGCCTTTGGGAATGATGGTCGAGGTCGAAGGCATCGTTGACCATGCCGGACGGTCAACCGCCGTCGCTCATGCCACCTTACGGGGGGTCGGGGATCAACGAATTTACGCCACCGGCTCTACAACCTGC
>JBAVTI010000468.1:0-5013 GCA_049696055.1 Paracoccaceae bacterium
GCACCCCGCCAAATGCGCTGTCACCGCCTCGGCCACCACGGCCGGATGGGTGATCGGCACCATATGCCCCGCCCCCGGCACCACCAGCCGCGTCACTTGGGTCAGCCGCCGCGCCAGTTCGGTCTGCACCGCATTTATGATCGGCGGACTGTCTGCGCCTTCCACCAACAGCACCGGCACCCCGATGCTTTCCAGCCGCATATAGCTAAGCAACCCCGCCGCATCGTCCAAAAGCACCGGATTTTGCGCCACGATCAGGTGTATCCTGTCCAGAATATAGCGCCGCTGGCCCTCGGGCAGATCGTCAAACCCGTTGCCCGTCCCCCAGATGGCATGAAACAGCCGCGCCCCGGCCTCTCGGTCGCCTGCCTTGATAAGACGGGCAAATTCCAGATGCTCGGCACGAAAGGCGGCATATTCCGGTGCCTCTGCCGACCGCGCCGCCGCAAAAATTACCGGCTCTACCAGCGTCAGGCTGCGCACCAGTTCGGGCCGCTCCATCGCAATCCGCAGGGCCACGGTACCGCCGAACGAATGCCCAATCAGATCGACCGGTTCCCCAAGCCCGACCATTTCTGCCATCGCAATCGAGATCCGGGTGGTCAGCCCATGCAGATCCTGCACGCCGTCCCAGTCGGCTGAACGGCCATGGCTTGGCTGATCCAGCGCCGTCACCGTCACGCCGTGCAACTGTTCAACCAACCCCGACCACGCCCCGGCATGGGCAAGCGAGCAATGCAGCGCCAGCACCGGGCGATCGGCGCCCCGGTGCCACACCCGCCACGGCGTCAAATGTCCGGCAATCAAATCTTCAGGCATCAAAGCTTCCCGGCAAGGTGCGCATCAAGGTCTTCCAAGCGGTCCTGTCCCCAGAACATCTCTGACCCGACAATGTAGAATGGCACGCCGAATACACCGCGCGACACCGCTTCTTCAAGTGTTGCAGTATAGGTTTCTGCGGCCATCAGCATCCCCCGGTCGGCAATCACCGGGTCAAAGCCATGCGCAGCCAAAATGTCTTTCACCACCTCATCCTCGGCGATATTGCGGTTCTCGGCCCAAACCGCACGGCCAAAGCCCTGCACCAGCCCCGCCAGATCGCCGCCCCCCGCGCGTGCGGCCGCGATGACCGCATAGGCCGACGGTGCCGGGTTCACGGGCCAATACATTGGCTGCGGGTTCAACGGCAACCCCGCCTTCACCGCCTGGCGACGCAGTTCCTGCAACCGATAGGCTTTGCGGCTTTCATGTCGCTGCGCCAACGGCACCCCACCGGTGCGCGCAAACAGCGCTGCGGCGTCAAGCGGGCGATACGCAATCGTTGCCCCATGCCGGGTTGCAATTCCCTCCAGACGTTGCCCGCCAAGATAGACAAACGGCGATACCGTGGCGAAAAAGTAGTCGATCTGCACCATAGTTGGTCTCTGCCCCTTTGCGCGGTTTGCGCAGACCCTAGCCGGGTGGTAAGCGGTGTCAACGTCACGAATCTGTCACTCGGACACCGCAAGGATCATCCCCCATGGCCGCCATCACCGAGCCGAAATTGATTTCCGGCAACGCTAACCTTTCTCTCGCCAAATCCATCGCGCGTCGCATGTCGATGCACCGTGGCGTGTCGGTGAACCTTGTCGATGCGCGCGTCGAACGCTTCAATGATCAGGAAATCTTTGTCGAAGTGTACGAAAACGTCCGTGGCGAGGATATGTATATCATCCAGCCCACCTCGAACCCGGCCAACGATAACCTGATGGAGTTGTTGATCATCGCCGATGCCCTGCGCCGCTCGTCGGCCGACCGCATTACCGCCGTGATCCCGTATTTCGGCTACGCCCGCCAAGACCGCCGCGCCAAGGCCCGCACGCCAATCTCTGCCAAACTGGTTGCCAACCTGATCACCGAAGCCGGGATTGACCGGGTGCTGACGCTTGATCTGCACGCCGCCCAAATTCAGGGTTTCTTCGACATTCCGGTGGACAACCTCTACGCCAGCCCGATCTTTGCGTTGGATATCGAGCATAACTTCAAAGACCAAATGGCCGATCTGATGGTGGTTTCCCCTGACGTCGGCGGTGTGGCCCGCGCGCGCGAACTGGCAAAGCGCATCAATGCCCCGCTGGCCATCGTCGACAAACGCCGCGAGAAGGCCGGCGAGATTGCCGAAATGACGGTGATCGGCAATGTGTCGGGCAAGAAATGTATCATCGTCGATGACATCTGCGATACCGCCGGCACCCTGTGCAAGGCAGCCGAAGTGCTGATGGAAAATGGCGCTACCGAAGTTCACAGCTACATCACCCATGGCGTGCTGTCTGGCCCGGCCGTTGAACGCATCAGCAATTCGGTGATGAAATCGCTGGTGATCACCGACTCGATCGAGCCTACTGACGCGGTAAAAGCCTGCAAAAACATCCGCATCGTGCCAACGGCACCGATGTTTGCCCAAGCCGTGCTGAACATCTGGAATGGCACCAGCGTGTCATCACTGTTCGAAACCGAAACCTTGGTGCCGATCTACGAGGGCATGTATTCGCGGACCTGATCTGTTGGGTGCGCATGCAAGGCGCACCCTATTTCAATACAGCTGCCAGTCGTCCTCGTCGCGCACCGGACCGATTGCCATCCAGTCCGCCCGGATCCGTGCTACCCGCGAGTCGCCCCAGGTGCGGAACACCAGATGAAACCCGGTCGCGGTGATATTCTCGGCTGAAATATCGGCCCGGTCGTTGGATTTCTGATCCATATCCCACATCGAGATGCCCACCGATACGCTGGGCACATCGGAAAACGCTTCCTTGAAAGTCACGATATGGCGGCTTTCGCGGTTGCCCTGCCCGGTCCACATCTGGCCGCCATCGGCAAAATCGGAAAACAGCACGCGGCTGCCCTGCGTGACACCAATACTGCCGGTCGAGATGCGCTTCATGCCATTTGCCTTTGCCATGCGGTTGGGAATAGCGGCGAATTCAGGCTAAACTTTGGTGCGTTAATAGAAAAGGCCCCGTTAACGCCGGGGCCTTTCTTTATCATTTACACGACTGATCGGGTCAATCAGTGCGCCGATGCCGTGCGCAGGGCCAGATAATCGTTCACCAGCTTCTCCGCTGCATCCCGATCTTCGGGTTGTGCGCCAGTGGCCGCATCGCGTGCCTCGGCGATCATTTCGTCCAGCACCGCAGGCGTCACGTCTTCCAGCGGAACCGCACGTTCGGCCAGAACCGATACACCCGTCGCGGTAATCTCGGCGAAACCGCCGGTCACCAGATAGGCTTTGGTGCCCTCCGCGCCGATTGCCCGCAGAATACCGGGGCGCAGCGTGGTGATGGTGGGGCTATGCCCCTCCATCGCCGTCAGGTCGCCATCAGCGCCTGGAATCTGCACCTCGGTGGCCGCAACCGAGGCAAGCCTGCGTTCCGGCGACACGAGGTCGAATTGCAGCGTTCCCGCCATGATGCCCCCTTAAGCCGCAGCCGCAGCAAGACGCTGCGCCTTGGCGATCACGTCGGCAATACCGCCAACCATGTAGAAAGCGCCTTCCGGCAGGTGATCGTATTCGCCAGCAACCACAGCCTTGAACGACTTGATGGTTTCTTCCAGCGGCACCTGCACACCGTCAGAGCCGGTAAACACTTTCGCCACGTCGAACGGCTGGCTCAGGAAACGCTGGATTTTGCGGGCGCGCGAAACCGTCAGCTTGTCGTCTTCCGAAAGCTCGTCCATCCCAAGAATGGCGATGATGTCTTGCAGCGATTTGTAGCGCTGCAAAATACCCTGAACCGAACGGGCCACATCGTAATGCTCTTGGCCCACAACCACCGGGTCAAGAATACGCGAGGTGCTGTCCAGCGGGTCCACAGCCGGGTAAATCCCCAGTTCCGAAATCGCGCGGCTAAGAACCGTCGTGGCGTCAAGGTGGGCAAACGATGTTGCCGGTGCCGGGTCGGTAAGGTCATCTGCCGGCACATAGATCGCCTGCACGGATGTAATCGAACCCGCCTTGGTCGAGGTGATACGCTCTTGCAGCGCCCCCATGTCGGTCGCCAGCGTCGGCTGATAGCCCACGGCCGAAGGAATACGGCCCAGCAGCGCCGACACTTCCGAACCCGCTTGGGTAAAGCGGAAGATGTTGTCAACAAAGAACAAAACGTCGGTGCCCGACTGATCGCGGAACTGCTCGGCCAGCGTCAGACCCGACAGGGCGACGCGCAGACGCGCACCCGGCGGCTCGTTCATCTGACCGTAAACAAGGGCCACTTTCGATTTGGACATGTCTTCCAGGTTGATAACACCGGATTCGATCATTTCGTGGTAAAGGTCATTGCCTTCACGGGTGCGTTCACCCACGCCAGCAAACACCGAAAAGCCCGAGTGAACTTTGGCGATGTTGTTGATCAATTCCATGATCAGAACGGTTTTGCCCACACCAGCGCCGCCGAACAGACCAATTTTACCACCCTTGGAATAGGGGGCCAGCAGGTCGATCACCTTGATGCCCGTCACCAGGATCAGCGATTCAGTGGCCTGATCCGCGAACGACGGGGCGGGCTGGTGGATCGCGCGGTATTCTTTGGCGTCAACCGGGCCTTTTTCGTCCACCGGCTCGCCGATGACGTTCAAAATCCGGCCAAGGGTGGCGTCGCCAACCGGCACCATGATCGGCGCGCCGGTGTCGGTGACGGCTTCGCCGCGCACCAGACCTTCGGTTGCGTCCATAGCGATGGTCCGCACGGTGCTTTCGCCAAGATGCTGGGCCACTTCGAGAACCAGTTTCTTGCCGTTGTTGGTGGTGATCAGTGCGTTCAGAATGGCCGGAAGGTCACCCTCGAACTGCACGTCCACCACGGCACCGATGATTTGCGTCACCTTGCCAGTTGCTTTTGGTGCTTTTGCCATGTCGTTTCTCTCCGTGCGGGTCAGAGCGCCTCAGCGCCCGAGATGATTTCGATAAGCTCTTTGGTGATCGCGGCCTGACGGGTGCGGTTATAGATCGTGGTGTATTTGGTGATCATATCGCCG
>JBAVTI010000469.1:0-8040 GCA_049696055.1 Paracoccaceae bacterium
CCACCCCCCACATCCATCAGCCGTGTCACACCCGACAGATTGATCATCCGCAAAGTATCTTCGGCAACAAGCACCTGACTGTCGGCCATCAGGTCGGAATAGGTCGCCGTCACCTGTGGGTCCACGGCCCCCGCGGTGCCAAAGACATAGGGCCAGAACTGCGCCAACTTAGTGTCACGTCCTTCGCGAAAAAAGGCGACCGGGTCGGCAAGATCGGCATAGAGCGCCCGATGATGCAAAATCATCGCCTGCAGCCCCGGCACGCCCAACACCAACGCGCCGCGCATCGACAAACCAAAACCACCGTCACGGTGGCGTTTGAGTAGGCCAAGCCCAGCCCCTGCCTGCAACAAAACCTGCATCCGCTCGGGCGGCACAGCGCACAACCCGGCTACGTGCTGCACAGAAAGCGGGCCATTTTGCAGCAGGTGCAACACCCGCAACTCGACCAGCCCCATCAAAACCTGTGCGTTGACAAAGCCCGCAACGATATCAAACAGCGCCGCCCCTTCGACCCGTGCAATCCGCCGCAGTCCAGGCATTCGCGCCGCCCAGGCCTGAAACCCGCGCGAGGCCGCCAGTCGCAAAAGCCAGCCTCGCCATGCGGGTCGAACAGCAGGCAGCGTGGTCATTTCAGCGCCGCACTTCCGCCCGTTGCAGCGCAGGCGCAACCGGGGTCATCCGCTCGGCATAGCGGCGCACCATATCTGCAAGCATTGCCTCGCCCGGACAAGACGGAATTGAGGCAATCGCGCCTCCCAGAATATCTTTAAGCCGCCGGATAGCGCCCTGCACCCCCAAGGCATTGACGGCGTTGGGACGGCCATGCGCCGCATCCTGCCCAGCAGGTTTGCCCAGAGTTTCGGCATCGTAAAGCGCATCGCGCAGATCATCAGCCACTTGAAATGCCTCGCCAATGCGTGCGCCCAATTCCTCCCACGGTTCGGCATCCTGCCCCGCCGCCAGCGCCCCCATCTGCGTGGCTGCGATGAACAACGCCCCGGTCTTGGCGCGGTGATAGGCGGATAAATTTACCTTCGCCTCACTTTCCCAGCCTTGCCCTGCGCAAATGCCATCCGGCATACCCGTGCGGCGCGACAAGACCCGGATCATCTGCAGCGTGCGATCCGCGTCCTTTCCCGCCGCCTCGGCCAGCACATCAAAGGCAAGCACAATCAGGCTGTCGCCGGTCAGAACCGCCAATGGTTCGGAATAGGCGCGATGCACCGTTGCCTTGCCGCGCCTTTGGTCGGCGTTGTCGAAACAGGGCAGATCGTCATGCACCAGAGAGGCGCAATGGATCAACTCCAGCGCCACCGCCGCCGCATCCGCAAGCGCCGGACGGTCATCGCCGCAGGCCATAGCCACGCTCAGCAAGATGGTTGGCCTGATCCGTGCACCGCCTGGCGTGACGGCGTAATGCAGCGCCCGCGCCAGCTTTGCCGGGGCATCCACCCCACCCATGGCGCGCCGCAGAACCGAAGACGTGGCCGCATCAAGCCGTTCATTTATCATCATCTAACAGCTCCTGAAAACCAGCCACGCTCGGCGGATCAATCCGACTATGTCACTTTTAATTGACATATAACTGTAAATCATACTGGACAGTTTCCCCGCGCGAGTCAACAATCAGACATGACAGCAGCACGGCAAAAGATCATAATTATCGGTGCAGGCATGGGGGGCCTCAGTGCAGCCATCCGCTTGGCCGCAGCAGGGATGAACGTGACGCTGGTCGAGACACAAACATACCCCGGCGGCAAAATGCGCAGCCTGCCCTCAGTTGTGGGGCCGATTGACGCCGGACCAACCGTTCTGACCCTGCGCACCGTGTTTGACGATTTGTTTGCCACGGCGGGCGAGCGGCTCGAAGATCATGTTACCCTTGTTCCGCAACCGTTGCTTGCCCGGCACTGGTGGCGCGACGGCAGCAGGCTGGATCTTTTTTCCAATGTCGCGCAAAGCGCAGCGGCCATCGCCGCTTTGGCCGGATCAAAGGCCGAGGCAGAGTTTCACCGCTTCAACCGTCAGTCGGCACAACTCTTTACTGCGTTCGAGGCACCGATGCTGCAGGCCATGCGCCCCTCCCTGCCCGGCATCATTTTGAACGCCTTGCGCAGTCCGGTGATCTGGCCCGCGCTTCAGCCGCGCCGCAGCCTTGCCCGCCATCTGACAAACAGCTTCAGCGACCCGCGCCTGCGCCAGTTGTTTGGGCGCTACGCCACCTATGTTGGCGGCGCGCCCGATTTGTCGCCTGCGGTTTTGGGGCTCATCTGGCAGGCCGAGGCGCAAGGAGTGTGGTCGGTGCAGGGCGGCATGCACCGGCTGGCATGCGCTTTGGCCGATTTGGCAGT
This sequence comes from Paracoccaceae bacterium, assembly GCA_049696055.1. Taxonomy (GTDB): domain Bacteria; phylum Pseudomonadota; class Alphaproteobacteria; order Rhodobacterales; family Rhodobacteraceae; genus JBAVTI01. The sequence goes on from JBAVTI010000469.1 coordinate 2,355, forward strand.
CCGAGTTGGCGTCACGCTGCGTTTTGGGGTATCCGCACTTAAAATCCTGCGCAAATCCGGTCGCGTGACCGAGGTCGTTCTATCGGACGGACGCGCTGCCAAATGCGATGCTGTGGTATTCAACGGCGACCCGGCAGCGCTTTTGGCGGGGTTGCTGGGCAACGGTGCGCAGCAGGCGCTTGTGCCGATTGCCGCCCATCCGCGCAGCCTGTCCGCATGGGTCTGGTCATTCGCGGCAACACCGGTGCCGTTTGAACTGGCGCATCACAACGTGTTTTTCAGTGCCAACCCTGCGCTTGAATTCGGCCTGATCGCAAAGGGCCGGATGCCAGAAGAAGCGACACTATACGTTTGCGCCCAGGATCGCAGCGTTCCTGGTTTCGTCCCAACCGGCACAGAGCGCTTTGAAATTATCATGAACGCGCCCGCCAAAACCACTCTTTCGCCTCAAGAGGTCGCCGAATGTCGCAGCAAGACCTTTCCGCAACTGGCCAAATTCGGCCTGAGCTTCGATCCGCCACCGCCGGATCATGCCTTGATGACACCGCAGGGCTTCTCGATGATGTTTCCGGGTTCGCAGGGCGCGATCTACGGACGCAGCCCGCAGGGCCTGCTGGCCAGCTTTCAACGTCCGGGCGCGCGAACACGGTTGCCGGGGCTGTATTTGGCGGGAGGCGGCGCGCACCCTGGGGCGGGGGTGCCGATGGCGGCCTTATCCGGCAAGCATGCGGCAGAGGCGATACAGACCGACCTGACTTCAGCTACCTCGTGGCACCAGACGGCTATGCGTGGTGGTATGTCGATGGTGTCTCGGCTGACGGGACGCGCGCCGTCTCGGTGATCGGCTTTGTCGGGTCGGTGTTTTCACCGTGGTACGCTTGGTCAGGCCGACGCGATCCGGCAAACCATTGTTGCATCAACGTGGTGACCTATGGCCCCGGCGGCCGCTTTACCATGACCGACCGTGGTCGCGCCGCCCTAAATCAAAGCCGCGACGCGTTGCAAGTCGGACCCAGCCGGATGGTTTGGCAGAACGGAAGCCTTGTGATCGACGTGAACGAAGTCTCTGCCCTTCCCAGAATCAGCCGCGTGCGCGGCCAGATCCGCCTGACACCTACGGCTGTAACGGAGGTTGAGGCGTTGTTGACCCCGGACGCCAGCCATATCTGGCGGCCTTTCGCGCCCTCGGCCCACATCGAGGTGGACCTATCGCAAGGCCACAGCTGGACAGGACACGGCTATTTCGACGCCAATTTTGGCACGGCCGCCCTTGAGGCCGACTTTCAGCGCTGGACATGGGGCCGTTTTCCGCGCGCGCAGGGTGGGACAACCTGCTTTTACGATGGCATCCGTGCGGATGGCTCTGCCCTTGCCATTGGCCTTGATGTTACCGCGGATGGAACTGTCGGGCAGATTTCACCACCACCGCTGACGCCGCTTGGACGCACGCGATGGGCTATCGCCCGTGACACCCGTTGCGATGCAGGCGCTCGCCCGCGGCAGACCATGGCATTGCTGGATGCGCCGTTCTACAGCCGGTCTATCGTGCAAACCCAAATCGACGGCGAAAGTGTATCAGGGGTACACGAGGCGCTGGACCTCACCCGATTTCGATCCCCTATTGTTAAGGCGATGCTGGCGATGCGGGTGCCACGACGGGCGAACTGGCCTTAGTTCTTTCCGGAATCCAGTCAGATCACAGCAAGGTTCAATGCCCCGGCAATGCTGACCCAAACCACATCTGGCAAGAATTGCACTCCTGCGATGACATCCACGCCCACAACGGCCCAGGTGGTCGCAGCCATTGCCGGCCACAGAAAAAACCACCGCTGCGTTAATCCGGTGCCGCTTGAAAAATACAGGCATCCACAGTGTTTTCAACACCATCTGCAAGGCCCGGAACGCCAAGGCCTGCCCGCCGCATCTTGGCCCCGCTACACACATCGTGGCGCGTGCCACTGGCACGAACAGCGTCGTCCAGATTACCTGAAACACCCTGTTTGGTCGGGTCCAGCCCGGCTTTTGCAGGTTGTCTTACCAGTTACGAATATGGATCATTGCCCCTGTTGCCTCAGCGTCGCCTCAGGCTGCCAGAAATGTCAAAAACAGCCTCCGGTCCATCGCGATCCCGCTAAAGGTAACCGTACCTGGAGATGTTACGCGCCCGCGCGGTCCAAAGGCCGACCGGACCGATCCTGCAATTCCAACTGTGCCAAGGCGGCAAACAGCGCGTCCGAGCGGCTGAACCGCGCCTCTGTGCGCGCCGCAGCCTCCACCAGAAAGGCCACTTCAGGCCGCGCTGGGGCATGCAGCAGCGCCGATCCCGGCAGCACCGTCGAGGTTGCACTGCGCACCATCGACAGACCGATCCAGCCCAGCTTTTGCCAGCCGGTGGTTCTTGCCCGCGTAGTGATGCTGTCATACCCCAAGCGCGACACCTCGCCACCGATGCCGGCATAGACATGGCGCGCCGCATAGATCCCCGGACGGCAGGGTAAAGGCAGCACCGATATTCCCGCCTCGGACCGCGCATAAAGCCTCTCGGCCTCTTCCAGCAAACGCCGTGTCAGGTGCCGCAAGTTGGGCGAGGAAACCGGGTTCGACATGAAGGCCGCAGGCGTGATACCCGCCTCATCCAGCCAGTGCAGCGGCAGATAAAGCCGCCCTGCCCGCGCGTCTTCACCAATATCCCGGGCGATGTTGGTCAGTTGCATCGCCAGCCCTAAGTCGCAGGCGCGTGCCAAGGCATCCGCTTTGCGGACTCGCATCAAAACACACATCATTGCGCCAACTGCGCTGGCCACTCGGGCGCAATAGCTAAGAAGGTCAGGGAATGTGTCATACTGCCGCCCAAAGGCGTCCCAGGTCAGCCCCTCTAACAAGGCTTCGGGCAAAGCGCGCGGCATGTCGAAATCTTCGACAACCGCCGCAAAGGCGCGGTCAGCGGGCGCATTGCGCGGACGGCCCGCATAAACAAGATCCAAACGGTCGCGCAGCGCCAACACCGCTGGCGCTTTGTCTTCGCTGTCGTCCACCGCGTCATCCGCCAACCGACAAAACGCATAAAGCGCCAAGGCCGGATCCCGCACCCGCATGGGTAAAAGTCGAGAGGCGGCATGAAACGACAGCGATCCGGTGCGTATCGCCTCGCGGCAGTAGGCCATATCTGCGGCGTCAATCATTCAGCGGCCATCCTCAATGCTGCCCCACGCGGCGCATCGGGTACCAAAGTGCCCAACACCTCGGCGCTGGCAATCACCCCCGGCAAACCTGCGCCGGGATGCGTACCCGCACCGACCAGATACAAACCCTTCGCCTCTTCCGACACATTATGCGGCCGGAACCACGCCGATTGCAGAATGCGCGGCTCGATCGAAAATCCGCTGCCATAGGGCGACAGATAGCGCGTTTCAAAGCTGTTTGGCGTGAACACCAACTGCTCCGACAGGTGGCCACCCAAACCGGGCAGCAGCCGCTCTTCCAGCATCTTTTGCATCTTCTGCCGGTAGGGTTCGGCCTGCGCCTGCCAATCGGTGTCGCCTATCCCCAGATGCGGCACCGGGGACAGCGCATAGAACGTATCATCGCCCAGTGGTGCCACCGTGGGATCGGTAACCGAAGGGCGATGGACATAAAGGCTCATATCATCTGCCAGTTTTCCGCGAATAAAAATGTCGCGGATATGGTCCTTGTAGCGCGGCCCCACCACAATGGTGTGATGCCCCACATCTGGCCATTTCAGCTTGGTGCCCGTGGTGCCGAAATACCAAACAAACAGCCCCATTGACCACCGCTTGCGCGCAAGTTTCGCCGGGGTCCAGCGTTTGCGGGGCTGGTGGCGCAGCAGCCGATCATAGGTATGGCCCGCATCTGCGTTGGAAACCACAACATCTGCTGCAATCACTTCGCCATCCGCCAACCGCACACCCGTCGCACGGCCACCATCAAGCAAAATCTCATCCACCTCGGCATTCAGCCGCAACTGTCCGCCCTGCGCGGCAATCACCGCTGCCATCGCCACCGCGATAGCCCCCACCCCGCCCATCGCATAGTGAACGCCGAATTCTTTCTCGAGATGGCTGACCAAAATATACATCGAGGTCACATGGAACGGGTCGCCACCGATGAACAACGGATGAAACGACAGCGCAAAGCGCAGCCGTTCGTCCTTCACCCGCAAGGCGGCATGGGCATAGACCGACCTGTCCGCGCGCAGCATCGCAAAGGTCGGCAGCACCTTTAGCAGATCGGAAAAGCGGTGCATCGACCGCCGCCCCAGATCTTCAAAGCCAAACCAATAGCGCCGTTCACTGTCCTTCAAGAACTTATCATAGCCGGGCAAGTCCGCAGGCGACAACCGCGCAACCTCGGCCCGCATCGCTTCGGTCGACTGGCGGGCGGTAAAGGTCGATCCGTCCTGCCATCTGATCTGATAGAACGGGTCCAGCGCACGTAGGTCCACATCGCGGTCAAAGTCGCGTCCGCACGCCGCCCACAAGTCGCGCAACCCTTGCGGCACCGTCACGATCGTCGGGCCAAGATCAAAACGATGGCCGCCCTGGCTGATCGAGCTGCCACGCCCACCCGGCATGTCCAGCCGATCGATGACAGTCACGCGATAGCCTTTGGCCCCCAGCCGCATCGCTGCCGCAAGGCCACCAAGCCCCGCGCCGATCACAATGGCATCTGCCCCGGATGTCTGGGGAAACGGACGGAGGGAAGGATTGGAATCTGTCAACATGGATTCACGATATACTGTCTAGTGTAATTTACAATACTTGCATTTTCCTGGCGGAATTTTTGCCATTTTGCTTTGCAGCCGCCGCAAAGACTGTCAAACTCATCTGACAGATGCCAATGAGGTAAGCCATAAACACCGTGAGTCTTTCCCTGTTCCGCTTTGCCTCGCTGCCCGCCCGGCTTTGGGTTCTGGGGCAAATGGGAGCGGCGCGGCTATCGTTGATGCGGATGCCAGAAGTCGGCTTTTGGAAGCTGTGCGGATCTGGCACCGGGGAAGGCTTCACGCCCAAACCCAACACCGCTGTCTGGGCGATTCTGGCCACATGGCCCGACGCCACAACCGCGCGCGACCGGATCGCCAACGCGCCCGTGTTTCGCCGTTGGCACGGCCATGCCAGCGAAAGCTGGACCATCCTGCTGGAACCCACCTCGGCGCGTGGAAAATGGGCGGGCGTGGCCCCTTTCACCGCAACCGATGCCCCTAACATCGGCCCAATCGTCGCCCTGACCCGTGCCACCATGCGCGCCTCAACCTTTCTGCGGTTCTGGCGACGCGTACCCGACATTTCCGCCGTCATCGGGCAAGACCCCAATGTAATCTTCAAGATCGGCATCGGCGAAGTGCCCTTGCTCCATCAGATCACCTTCTCGATCTGGCCCGACGCCACCAGCATGGCGCATTTTGCCCGTGGCGATGGCCCCCACGGCCGCGCTATTCAGGCCGTCCGCGCCGAAGGCTGGTTTTCCGAAGAACTGTATGCCCGCTTTCGGATTCTTGATGATTGGGGCACCTGGGGCGGCATCCGTCCGCTTGCGATAAGGGACGTGGCATGAGCCAACCCTTCCCATTTTCCGCCATCGTCGGCCAAGAGGCGATGAAACAGGCGATGGTGCTTACCGCGATAGACCCTGGCATCGGCGGCGTTCTGGTGTTTGGCGACCGGGG